>JABWAN010000180.1 GCA_013361015.1 Candidatus Zhuqueibacterota bacterium
ATCGGCTAGCATTGGCCACGCCACTTCGGCGGACGGACTGAACTGGACAAAAAGCCCAGCCAATCCCATCATCAATTCCGGCGCGTCCGGCACTTGGGAAAGCGGAGGAGCCGGACACCCCCGCGTGCTCTTCGATGGCAACGCGCGCAAGATGTGGTATATCGGCGACGATGATCAAATCAACATTCGCATCGGTTACGCCAACACGCCGCTGACGCACGACGTGATGGTCGCCGCAGTGCCGGAGCACTTGCGCAAGGTGCCCATGCTCGCGCATGTTGCGCCGAAGGTCACGCTCATGAATGCCGGTTTGAGTAACGAGTCGAATCTCAGCGTCACTTGTCAAATTGATTCCGCAGGCACGGTCGTTTACTCGGACACGCAAACGCTCGCCTCTTTGCAAAGCCTTGCAACGAGCGAAGTCACTTTCAAAAATTGGGGCACGCACGGTGAGAATCAATATCGGGTTTCATTCTTCGCCACGAAGTTGGGCAATGACGAGAACGTGTTCAACGACACTTTGCGCGCAACCATCAACGTTTCTCCTCTTTTGGATGATTTTGAAACCGGCTTTGCCAAATGGACTTCGGCCACGGGCTGGGGCACGAATGGGCAACGCTTTCGCTCCGGCAAGTTCAGCATGGATGACAGCCCCACGGGCAATTACGGCAACAACGTGAATAGCGCAGTGACGTACAATTACAGCTTCGATCTTTCCAAGTTGAGAGCCGCGCACCTCTCGTATTGGGGGTGGAATGTTTTGCAACCCAATGACTATGGCTATGTCGAAGTGAGCACGGACAGCGGCGCAACGTGGCAGCAACTCGGCGCGCGGCATGAAGGCGTACAGCGCAGTTTCACGCAAGAGTATCGCTCGCTCACGCCCTATTGCGGGCCGGGCTTCAACGACGTGAGAATCCGCTTTCGCCTCGTGACCGATGCGAGCGGCGTGTTTCCTGGTTGGAATGTGGATGATGTTGAGATTCACGAAGGCGAGTCGCCCACCGCCGTTGCAGAGCAAGAGACGGAAGGCATTCCCACCGAGTATGCCTTGCTCGGCAATTATCCCAATCCCTTCAATCCCGAAACCACGATCGAATATCAATTGCCGCGGCCGAGCCGCGTCGAGATCGCGATTTATAATCTCGCCGGGCAGCTCGTGCGCACGCTGCGGCACGCGCAACAATCCGCGGGAAAATACAAACTGAGTTGGGACGGCAAAGACGAACGAGGCAACAACGTCGCGTCGGGTGTGTATCTGTATCGTTTGCACGCGGGCGAGTTTTCAGCAACGAAGAAAATGATTTTGGCGAGGTAAGCGCCGCTCATTCGACACCTTAAAAAAACTTCTTCACATTTGTGTCAACATTGCACGCGAATCAGAACGGTCGCTCTGATTCGCGTTTTTATTTTTTGGGGAGGCGCAAAAGCCGCGCGATCGTTTCAGCCGCGCGCTTGCTTTTCTCAGCGAGGAGTGTTATTCTTTGGCTACATAAGAAAGTGTTGCGTTAGAGCGATTTGAAAAGATGACATTGAGCAGCTTACAAGATTTGAAGTTACGAGCGGCGGCTGCCATTCGAATTGTGCGGCACCAGCCGCGCTGGAAACCAGGCAAAGACGTTGCACATTTGGAAAAGCGAATAAAGCGCGGCCACCTCTCACCAGGCACAAGCATGGCTCAATACAATCAACTCATTCAGAAAATTCTAAACGAACCCAGCAGCGAGGTTTATCATTATGCTTTTGGCCAAGCCGATTATTTCAGCATCACACATGCAGTTGAAAGCCGGCCGTGGCTGGTGCTGATCAATGCGAAAGGAATGATGGAAACCGCTTTGCCGCCTGATGATTTGCAGGAGTATATTTCGAAAAATAAGCATGTGTTGCTTGGCAAACTACAGGAGATCGTGTCATGAGCGATTATAAAAGATGGCTCGCCAATTACACCGTCAGCGTCAACTTCCCGAGCGTGAGCGGTTTTGAAATCGTTGAAATGCTGCAAGCACGCAGTCATTTGGCCGTGCTTGAAAACAAGTTGAGTGCAAGCGAGCGCTCCGAGATTGAAGCTGCTGATGCTCTTTTTCTTGAGCACGCGCAAGAGTTTTACGCCGGCCTTTCGGAGATCACAGATTTGAGTGAGTTGCGCACGAGAATGAATGCTCTTCCTTCGCATTGGTGGTGGCATTTGGATAAGCTCGTGCAAAGCCGCAGGGAAGCTTTGGCCATTTAGCAACACAGAAAAACAGGCATACTCAATTGTTTTGACCAATGCGCGACTATAAGTTCACAGCATACTTTGAGAACGAAGTGCTACGCAAGCGCTCTTATCTAAAAAAGAGTGGTGCATTCGCGTGATAGAGAATCCCTTGCACGTTGAAATGCAAGAAGACAATCGTTATCGCTTCTGGGGAACCATCGAAGAATTGCCTGGCAAAGTGCTTCGCGTTATAACTTTGGCCGATCAACAAACCATTCACAACGCTTTTCCCGACCGAGGATTCAAACTATGAGAATTCAATATTATCCCGAAACCGATTCACTTTACATCGACCTCTCTTCCAAAGAGAGCACCGAGAGCCGCGAAATTTCGGAAGGCGTGGTTGTGGATTTTGACGCCGAGGGCAACCTCGTGGGCATTGATATTGACAACGCGAGCAAGAAACTCGAGCTCAAAAAATTGATATTGAACAAGCTTCCGCTTGCAGAACAACTCCTCACTGCTTGATCAAACTAGGACGCATGCAAAACACCCCACACAAAATCATCCTGCTCGGCAGCGCGGCGCTGAAGATCGGCGAAGCGGGCGAGTTCGATTATTCCGGCAGCCAGGCCATCAAGGCGCTGAAGCAAGAAGGCATTCACACGATTCTCATCAACCCCAACATCGCGACGATTCAAACCTCGGATCATCTCGCGGACAAAGTTTATTTCCTGCCCGTGAATCCGTACTTCGTCGAACAGGTGATTGCGAAAGAAAAACCCGATGCGATTCTGCTCGGCTTCGGCGGACAGACCGCGCTCAATTGCGGCCTCGCGCTCGCGCAAAGCGGCGTGTTCGAGAAGCACAACGTCAAAGTGCTCGGCACGCCCATCTCCGCGATTCGCGACACCGAAGATCGCCATCTCTTTTGCGAGCGTTTGCGCGAGATCGAGGTCAAAACGCCGCGCAGCGTGGCGGTCAATTCGAGGAACGAAGCCGTGCGCGTCGCGCAAGACATCGGCTATCCCGTGATGGTGCGCATTGCCTACGCGCTCGGCGGACTCGGCTCCGGCTTGTGCGCGAACGAAGCGCAATTACTCGAACTTGCCGAGAAAGCCTTCATGTATACCGATCAAATTCTCGTCGAAGAATACCTCAAAGGTTGGAAAGAAGTCGAATACGAAGTCGTGCGCGACAGCCACGACAATTGCATCACCGTGTGCAATATGGAGAACTTCGATCCGCTCGGCATTCACACCGGCGAGAGCATCGTCGTTGCGCCGAGCCAAACCTTGAGCAACACGGAATATCACAAACTGCGCGAGCTGGCGATTCGCACGATTCGCCATCTCGGTATTGTCGGCGAGTGCAATATTCAATACGCGCTTGATCCGAAATCCGATGATTATCGCGTGATCGAAGTGAATGCGCGGCTCTCGCGCAGTTCCGCGCTGGCTTCGAAAGCAACGGGCTATCCGCTCGCGTTCGTCGCCGCGAAGCTTGCGCTCGGCCACAGTCTTGTTGATCTTAAAAACTCCATCACGCAAACCACGATGGCGTGCTTCGAGCCTGCGCTCGATTATATCGTCGTCAAAATTCCGCGTTGGGATTTGAAGAAGTTTCGCCACGTGTCGAAGCGAATCGGTTCGGGCATGAAGTCGGTCGGCGAAGTCATGGCCATTGGCCGCAACTTCGAAGAGGCTTTGCAAAAGGCCTTGCGCATGCTCGACATCGGCGTGACCGGATTGATCGGCAATGAGCATTTGCAATTCAACAATCTCGAAGAAGAGTTGAGCAATCCAACCGACGAGCGCGTGTTCACGATTCCGCTGGCATTGCAAGCGGGCCTGAGCATCGAGCGCGTGCATGAGTTGACGCACATCGACAAATGGTTTCTTTATAAAATTAAAAACCTTCTTGATGTTGCGCGCCAGTTGGAAACTTATGCGAGCGGCATTTGTCCGCGCGGCGTGTTGGAGAAAGCGAAGCGCGCAGGCTTTTCGGATACTCAAATCGCGAAGATTTTGAAAACCGACGAGGCCGAAGTGCGCACCATGCGCAAGAACTACGGCCTCGCACCGCACATCAAACAGATCGACACGCTCGCTGCCGAATATCCCGCGCAGACGAACTTTCTATATCTCACCTACAACGGCAGCGCCAGCGACGTGGCCGCGAGCGGCAAGCAAGCCGTGATCGTGCTCGGCTCCGGGGTGTATCGCATCGGCAGCTCGGTAGAGTTCGATTGGTGCTGCGTCAATGCGGTCATGACGCTCAAAGGCCTGGGCTATCGCACCATCATGATCAATTATAATCCCGAAACCGTGAGCACGGATTATGACGAGTGCGACCGCCTTTACTTCGACGAGTTGAGTCTCGAAACCATTCTCGAAATTTATGAGAAGGAGCAGGCGCTCGGCGTAATCATTTCGATGGGCGGCCAAACGCCGAACAATCTCGCGCTCAAATTGCAGCACGCGGGCATCAACGTGCTCGGTACTTCGCCGCAGCAAATCGACATGGCCGAGGATCGTCACAAATTCTCCAAGTTGCTCGATGAGTTGGATATCGATCAACCACTGTGGCGCGAGTTGAGTTCGCTCGAAGAAGCCAAAGCGTTCGCGGCGAAAGTGAATTTCCCCGTGCTCGTGCGGCCTTCGTATGTGCTCAGCGGCTCTGCAATGGCCGTGGCTTCCAATGATCATGAGTTGGTAAAATTTTTAGAAAAGGCCACAACGGTTTCGCGCGAGCATCCGATTGTGATGAGCAAGTTCATCGAGAACGCGAAGGAGATTGAGTTCGACGGTGTGGCGCAAAACGGCGAGCTGCTCGTGCATGCCATCTCCGAGCATATCGAGCACGCGGGCGTGCATTCCGGCGACGCGACGCTGGTGCTACCGCCGCAATTCACGTACATCGAAACCCTGCGCCGCGTGCGCAGCATCGGAAGAGAGATCGCCGCAGCGCTGAAAATCACCGGCCCGTTCAATATTCAATTCATCGCGCGCAACAACGACGTGAAAGTGATTGAGTGTAATCTCCGCGCGTCGCGCAGCTTTCCGTTCGTGTCGAAAGTGTATGGCGTGAACTTCATCGATCTTGCCACGCGCGCGATCATCGGCGAGAAAGTCGATCGCGTTGAAAAATCGTTTCTGGATTTGGAATACGTCGGTGTGAAAGCGCCGCAGTTTTCTTTCACACGTTTGATTGGCGCGGATCCCACGCTCGGCGTGGAAATGAGTTCGACCGGCGAAGTCGGCTGCCTCGGCGATGATTTTGACGAAGCGTTTTTGAAGGCGATGATTTCCGTAGGCAACAAGCTGCCGATCACAAGTGTGCTGCTCTCCACCGGCCCGATTGAGAACAAAGCGGAGTTTCTTTCCAGCGCGCGCCTCTTGCAAGAGCATGGCATGAAGCTCTACGCCACGCGCGGTACTGCGGAATTCATGGCGCAAGTGGGCATCGCTGCCGAAGTACTGCACTGGCCGCTCGAAAAATTCAGCCCGAATGTTTTAGAATACCTCGCGAGCCGCAAGATTGATCTCGTGATCAACATTCCCAAAAATTTCCAAGAAGAAGAATTGACGAACGATTATCTCATCCGCCGCAAAGCCGTGGACTTCGCGATTCCGCTCATCGCCGAAGTGCAACTCGCCAAACGTTTCGTTGAAGCCATCACGCGCAAACCGCTCGCGGCGTTGCAGATCAAGAGTTGGGAGGAGTATGGATGAGGAGTTGGATTGATGGAGTTGTGGATTGTTGGATTGGTGGAGTTTGGGCTTGGATAGCGGGACAATATTCGTTCGTTGGTTTGACGCAAACCTCCTCGATGATGTCATTCAGAAGGAATCCTTTTAAGCGCTGAGCACAACATCCATTCGAAGATTGACTCAAGGAGGAATTTGCATGAGCGCCTTTTCTCAAAACACGCAATTCAAGATTGATCACAAGCAACCCGTGCCTCTCGAAGCGATTCATGCCGTAGTGAAGATTATCGTAGAGAAATTCGCGCCGGAAAAGATCATTCTCTTCGGCTCTCATGCTTATGGCGCTCCCCAAGCTTCGAGCGACGTGGATTTGCTGGTCGTGATGCAAACCGAGCTGACGCCACACAAGCAACGCTTGCAGATCGCGCGCGCACTCTCGCCTCGTCCTTTTGGTATCGACCTCGTTGTTCGAACTCCCGCTGATTTGGAAAGAAGAATTGCATTGGGGGATTTTTTCTTGCGTGAAGTTGTGAAAAAAGGAAAGGTGATTTATGAACGACCTTGCTGAGGAATGGGTTATCAAAGCCGAGAGCGATTATCGCGTGGCGATGCGTGAATCGCAAGTTACGGAGCAGCCTTCTTATGATGCAGTCTGTTTCCACGCGCAGCAATGCGCGGAGAAATACGCGAAAGCCTTTTTGCAGGAAAACAGCATCGAGTTCGAGCGCACGCACAACATGCTCTACCTCCTCTCGCTTTGCCTGTCTGCCGAGGCAGCATTTGATCAATACAAACCCGATTTTGAATTTCTGGATGACTTCAGTGTTGACGTTCGATATCCAGGCGACTTCGCGGACGATGAAGATGCCCGCGCAGCAATCGAAAGCATGAAAAGAGTGCGTTCATTTGTTCGAAGCAAGCTGGGTTTATCAGAATCATAAAACTTCTCTGATGCCACATGGAAACCCTGGGAATCATCGCCGGAATCGCAGCCTTCTTTTATATGGCGTTCATCGGCCAGAAAACGCTGAAGGAGTGGTGGCGTGATCGAAGGTGGGATGCTATAACGCCGGACGTGCAAGTCACCGGCAAGTTGGCGAACTCGATCTACCACAATTTGCCGCAGCCAGACTACGGACAGTTCATTGGCCGTGAAAACGAACTCATGCAGGTCATGCGCCTGTTGCGGCCATATCCCCACTCTCAACATGCTTTGGTCACTATCGACGGCGTTGGCGGAGTCGGCAAGAGTGCGTTGGCTTTGGAAGTCGCTCACCGCTACCTTCGTGACAATGATATTCCTTCCGGCGAAAAATTCGATGCCATCATTTGGACTTCTGCGAAGCAAACCGTTTTGACTGCCGAAGGCATTGTCTCCCGCAAACAAGTCTTGCGGACGATTGATGACATTTACACGACCATCGCCGTTACTTTGGAAAGAGAAGATATCATCAAAGCACCTGCGGAGGAACAGAGCGAGCTTATTCGAAAAGCTTTGACGCAACAACGTGCCCTGCTCATTGTCGATAATTTGGAAACTGTAGACGATCAAGCCGTACTGGAATTTCTTCGCGAATTGCCGGCGCCGACAAAAGCTATTGTGACGACGCGCCATCGCATCGACGTGGCCTATTCGATTCGGTTGCAAGGTTTACCGGAAGCGGATGCTCTGAAGCTGATTGAAAAAGAGTGTGAGAAGAAAGGCGTGGCTTTAAAAGCGGAGGAGGCGCAAAAACTTTTTTATCGAACGGGCAGCGTACCGCTCGCAATGGTATGGAGCATTGCTCAAATGGGCTTTGGTTATGACGTGAGGGCAGTATTAACTCGCTTAGGTAATCCAAGTAACGACATTGCTCGTTTTTGCTTTGAAGGAGCCCTGGCGGGTATTAGAGGTAAGCCAGCTTACAAAATCTTGAGTGCGTTATCATTGTTCGCTATAGAGGCTAGCCGAGAAGTCTTAGGTTATGTAGCCGACCTGCCAGAATTAGACCGAGATGATGGATTGGTCGAACTGGAGAAGCTATCATTGGTTAATAAACATGGCAGTTTATACAGTTTCTTGCCATTGACAAAGGATTATGTGATAGCAGAACTGGCAAAAGAAGTTGAATTGAGAAACAGATTTGCAGACGAGAAATGAATAAAATAAATTATTGAACCTTAACTCGAACACCTTCAGAATGATTGGAAAATTCTGGTGTATATACATATTGTATTGTAATGTGTAGCACAGATTATTCCGAAGGAATGGCTTTGCCAATAATCTGTGGTACAACTACTAACATTACTTGGTAAAATCGGACCTGACAGAACTGCTTATGTAACAC
>JABWAN010000181.1 GCA_013361015.1 Candidatus Zhuqueibacterota bacterium
ATTTGCGGATCGACGCCAACCGTGGTGAAGATACGCCGTGTAGCGGAATTGAAGAAGGTCTCGGCGAGCATCCAATCGTCGCGTCCGGCAATCAAACCGGAGTACACGGCCTTCATGCTCGCCCATATTAGCTTGTCGTGGCTGCGCGCTTTTAGCAATGCAAACAGCTCCGCCAGAACTCTTTCTACGACCTTCTTGTAAAGGTCCAAACGCTCCGCGGCGTCGGCTTGCATGCCGTGCCAATCCTGCTCTTCGAAGCGCGCTTTTGCGCGGCGCGTGATCGCATTGAATTCCACTTGAAATTCATCAAAGGCCTGATAAATCGCGTGCGCGCCGAGATTGGCGAGACGGCTGTCAGTGAGGCGATGGCTCATATCTCAATGCGCATGCGTTTGCAATGATTTTCATCCTTCGCTTGAGTGCATCACAATGCCGCGGCGACTTCCGGCGACTCCATGCAGCTCTCGATCTTCACCTGCGGCGCGTGCGCACGAATCCAGCCGGCGAGCCTGCGATACATTTCGCGGCGCACGGGTTTGGAGTAGCGATACTTTCCGTCCGTGCACAGCACCATTTCACCGGTGAGCAGCCAGCTACGGCGCACGCGCTGTTGCACCACGTGCTTCAATCCGGGCGTCGCGCGAAAGACACCGAGTGAAACATCGGAAATTCTGTCGGGATCGATCGCGGAGAAAATCTCCGCGATCATCTTACGATAGCCCTCGCGCCACGCGGGATACCACACGAGCGGGTCGAAACGCAATCCCACCCAATAGCCTTCTGCTTGCACACGTTGCGCTGCGGCGATGCGACTTGCGAGTGAGGCGGTGTGGTGCTCGATACCCTTTGCTACTTCGTGCGCGTTGAAGGTCCACGAAACCACCGTGCGCCCGCGGTGGGTGAGTCCGAACAGGTTTTCAACGTAATCGCTCTTGGTGCGCATCTCCAAACGCGCATTGCGTTTTTGCGCGAACAGTTCCACCAGCGGCTGAGAAAGATTGGTGAGATGATCATAAGCGAGCGCGTCGGAAAATTCACCGGCATGAAAGATTAAATCACCTTCGTCCGTGTGTGCATCGATCACTTCGTGCAGTCGCGCGAGCAAATCCGGTAGATTTACAAAAATCGTTGGGCGTTGATGATCGAGATAGTCGTAGAGAAAGCAATACTCGCAATCGTATGGGCAGCCCATGGAATGAATGATGTAATACTCATTCGGCGTTGGTCGAAAGAGATCACGCTCGACGTGTTTGACCAGCTCGCCTTTTTTGACCGCCAAAATCAGCGCGCGCTTTTCTGCCGCGATGCGGCGATTGAGGCCCAGCACTCGCGCCGCCATGTTGTGATACGAGTCGATAAACTGCACGGGCAAATGCGACAACCGCGCGAGAATTTCCTGCGTGAGCGGATAGTCGCGCGCATCGTGCTCGACGAAGATGGTCTCGGGTTGAAAAAGCTTGGCGGAGGAGGGATTCATAGCTGCAATTCTAAAATAACTCTGGTACCTGTCATTCAGGAGGAATCCTTTTTAGCATAACCACGAAGCGCGATTCTCAAAAATACTTTATTAAAATTTCACACACTCTCTCGATCAATGATTTCTGTTGTGACATAGCTCCAGCCGTTTCAAAAAGCGTTGATGAAATTCCTCTTCGGGCAAATCGGGAAAGAGCGCGCAAGCCTTGTTGCAAGAGGCTCTTGCTCGTTTCCGACAACTCAAACGCCTTTAGCAGTCGTTGCTCGGGCGTCATGCGGCGCAGGATGTCGATATAAATTCCGTGCAGCGGTCGAGGCTTAGGGTCCATCTTTCGCTCATGTAAATTAGCAAATCACAGCTCGCGAAAATGTCGTGAAATTCAATGAACGGGTCGCAGAAAGTGGGCCCATCAAACCCAGGCAAATCCCAAGGGGCGTTTGATGCGTTCATCGGCTTGTCATAAGCGGCGTTCCGAGCACTAGAAAAGATTCTTCCAGAATGACAATTGAGATGAGGTGGCCACCAAAAATGTTTGGAGCATCAGAAAGGTTCTTCGCCCTCGTCACTCGCGCCTTGCAATAGCGCAAACAGTTTTTTCCACACCCCCTTGCGTTCGGCTTCAGATAAGGCGGCGACGATCTCGCGAATTTCAAGCGGCTTTTGTGCGCGAAAGGTGACTTGAATTTCGTCGCCTTCAAAATCGCGGGGCGGTCTCACGCTGAGTTTCTTGCCCGCGGCGAGCGTTGCGGCCAAGTCTTCAAATTTCTTTTCAAGCGCACTGAGTTGCGGATAGCGTTCTTGGTGCAGCCACGTGCGCAGCAAAGTGGTGCGCTGCTTGGGCGTGTAATTATCGCGCACGAACAATTCTTTCACTTCCGGACGATCGAATATATCGCGCAAGCGCGCGCCGTCGCGCGCGGCAAGGCCGTTGGCGTTCTCCAAAATTTCGCGCGCTTCTTGCAATGAAACACGATGCCCGCCGAACAATCTTTCCGCGGCGAAACGGCGGTCATCGGGACGAAGCGGGCGCAATAAATCCGTGTGCTGCGGCGTGAGCCGGCCTTCGGCAAGTTCGTGCTGCTGCTCCTCTGGCATCTCGTGCAGGAAAAGATAACTCTCAACTGCTTCAATCGTGGGCGGAAGTCCGAGCAGCGGGCAAACGTCATTTTGCAAACGCTCCAAATCGCCTTTCCACAATTCCGCGAAGCGTTGCAGCACGCGCGATTTTTCCACGGCATTGAGCGGACGCCCGCCGACCTGTTCGTGCAAACTATACCATAGCAACTCTTCTTCGGTTTTATCACGCAGAACGAGCGCGGGCACTTCTTTCCAATCAAGCCGGCGGCACGCGAGCGCGCGCTTGACGCCGATGACGAGTTTGAAGCCGCGACCTGCGGGCGTCACCGCCAGCGGCTGCTGCAAGCCCACGGCGCGCACGGAATCCAACAATGGGCCGGGCGTTGCGGGATAGGTGAAGACATATTGCTGCCATTCGGGCGAGTCGAGATCGATCTTCGCGAGAGGGAGGTTTTCAATTTGCACGCGATGCTCCTTCAAAGCAAAACGATTATCGGCAAAACCATTTTCCAAAACTGATTTCCTATTGCATAAATACCGCGCTTTGTCTTTCTGCCTCCGTCATTGCGAAAACATGCCGCAGAACTTTTTCTTGCGCTTCCGTCAACTCGCGTTTGCGACGCGCCATTACCCGGCGCGCGGTGGCGAGCGCTTTTTCCAAAGCATACGTCTCAAGCGCGGGCACGCCGCCCCATGCGAACGAGGGCATCGCTTTGCTCGGATAGCCCGGCCCGAACACGTTGCTCATCACACCCACGACCGTGCCGGTGTTGAACATGGTGTTGATGCCGGTCTTCGCATGATCGCCCATGAACAATCCCACGAAGAGCGAACCGCTATCCACGCTCTGTCCGTTGATATAAACTTTCACCGTGCCATAGTTATTTTTCAGATCGCTGTTGTTCGTGTCCGCGCCGAGATTGACCCATTCGCCCAAGTAGGCGTGCCCGAGAAAACCTTCGTGCTGCTTGTTGCTGTAGCCATGGATGATCGATTCTTCCACTTCGCCGCCGACTTTGCAGACTTCACCGATCGAAGTGCCTTCGTAAATTTTCGCGCCCATTTTGATAGTGGAATTTTTTCCGACATACACCGGGCCTTGCAGGGAGGCATTGGCCATAATGGTCGCGCCCTCATCAATGTAGATCGGGCCTTCCTCCGCATCGAGCACCACGCCGGGTTTGACTTTCGCACTCGGAGCGATAAAAATGTTTTGCTCATCGAGCAACGTCACATTGGGATAGATCTTTCCTAAACTTTGCCCGCCGCGCTTGTAGAAAGCAAAGTCGCGCGCGATCGCCTTCGCGTTCGCATGCACCAAATCCCACGGATAATTGAGCCACGTGCCTTCGACTTCGTGCTCGGCAATTCCGGAAAGCGATTCAGGCAATTTGAGGCTTTGATCAACAATCGCCAGCCGCTCCGGTTTGATAAAAGCCGCAACGGTTTTGCCGTTGTGTTTGCACAGCAGTTCTTTTTGCAAGTTGCGAGGAAGAGAAGCGCTAAAAAGAAATCCGCCGTTCACAAACCAAGACGGTTCTTTGGGCAGTTCGTTGACGCGGCATTCGGGATTTGCTTCCCGCATGCTATCCGCGAGATATTCACGGCAAAAAAGAAAAAGCTGAGTTTGCGGGAATTGTCGTGCAATCTTTTCTCGCAACGAGGTCATGCCGCAGCGCAAGTCAAACACCGGGCGCGTGAGACTGAGGGGATAGAATTGAGCAGAGCGCTCGTCTTCGAAGAGGCAGAAAGTTGGAGTCATGGTTTTATGCGTCTCTTTTCCTTCCAATGATACGAAACTTGGTTGCAGTGATAACTACGAGCAGACCGCGATAGTCATCAATGCTTGCTTGCTCCAAGAAACGACGCAGCGCACGGTTCATGCGCTCAGCGGTGACAGGCTTGACGCGAATCACAATGATACCGGTGTACGCGCTGGGAGGGTATTCACGCCCATTCGCAAAAATTTTATCTCCGGAAATGAGCACGCGCCCTTCGCGTCGCGCCAGTTCCGCGACCGTTCGATCTGGCACGCTGCTGCCCGCACGAACGTCGATACTATCGACCTGAAAACCAAACTGCTCCAAAAGGCGTTGCGTAGAGCGGGCAATATGGCTGTCTGCTAAAGCAGGGATACTCATCTGCCATTTTCGATTTGAGCCACTGCGCGGGAAGCGAAGCGCATGGCGGTTTTAATGTCCGCGCGAGTGAGAACCGGATATTCGAAAATGATCTCCTCCGGCATATAACCTTCGGCAAGATGATCAAGGATCAAGCGCACGGGAATGCGCGTTCCGGCTATGATCGGTTTGCCGCCGAGAATTTTAGGATCGCGAATGACTTTGGATTTTCCGGAAATGCGCTTTATTGCTTTCTCGGATTTCATGTTCATACTCCATTTTTTGAATTATAAAACTGCATATACGAAAGCCAATCACGGCACGCAAATCTTTCCCAACACGGTTGCGGCGCTTGCGCCGGTCACGGAGGGCACGTTGCCCGCGTTGCCCGAGACGGTTTCGTTTGCGAGCAGGGCGAAGAGCATCGCTTCTTTGGCATCGCTCGGTATGCCGTATTCGTCCGTAGTAGAAATTTTCGCGCCGGAAAGTTTTTCTCGCAGCATGCGCATGAGCGTGAGATTGTGGCTGCCACCGCCGCTCACGATCAGCTCTGCGATGCAGCCGTGGCTTTGTTCCAACAAACTTGCGCCCTGCCAAACGCTCTCCGCGGTCAATGCCGTGGCTGTGGCGACCATGTCTTCGTGATTGAGATGCAACTTTTGCGCGTGTTGCACAAGCCGCGCGACGAACTCTGCGCCAAATTCTTCCCGACCCGTGCTCTTCGGAATCGGGCGCGCGAAGTATGAATGCGTGAGCAAGCTCTGCAGTAGCTCTTGCGAAATTTTACCGCGTGCTGCAGTTGTGCCATTTTCATCATAAGCGCGCGCGTAAAGTTTTTGCAGCAAACCATCGATGACCATATTCGCCGGACCGGTATCGAAAGCGAGCAGGTCTTCCAAAGCGCCATTCTTTTTGAGAATGGTGAGATTCGCAATGCCGCCGAGATTCAACAAGCCGCGCGTTTGCGTATTCGAACGAAAGAGCAAATAATCCATGATGGGCACGAGCGGCGCGCCTTGGCCGCCGAGCGCCATATCCGCGGCGCGAAAATCCGCGATGATGATAATACCGGTGCGTTTGGCGATCACGCTTGGCTCGCCGATTTGCAACGTGCCGCGCGAAGTCACGCCTGCAATCGGTTCAGCGTAAGGGAGATGGTGAATCGTTTGTCCGTGCGACCCGATTAAATCAACTTCATGCTTTTGGACGCGCGCAGTCGCAATGATCTGCAAAACAGCTTGCGCAAAGCATTCTGCCACCGCAACGTTCAAGCGGCAAATTTCATCAACGCTACCATGGCCGGGAAGCGAGGCCGCCAGTACACGCTCGCGCAGTTCTGGCGGATAGGGGTAGGTTTCGAACGCGACGAGATGAAGCTTCGAGTGCAAGCCGCTACCGGCAATGCGCACGAGCGCGGTATCGATGCCGTCCGCAGAAGTGCCCGAGATCAGACCGATAATGAGCTTTTCTTTTTTTTGATGAAGAGCAAGCAAGCGTTGCATGTTCGCAGAGCTTTCACGGTTTTATGGCAAAGCCGAGGACAGAGAACGGGCGAGATTTTCCAAAAAGGCTCTTTCCATTTTCTGATGGGTTACTTGCATCGCCAACAACGCGGCGCCAAGCACCGGCTCGAAGCGTGGCTCGATGATTTGGATGCGTTGCTGCGTAGTGCCGAAAACTTTCCAGAACGCCGGCAAGAGCGTCTCACGGCGGCGAAATAGTTTGCCCAACAGCGCGAGCGGAATGCTCGTGTGCGCTTCAAAACGCTTCATTGCAGCAAACGCCAGCTCGCCCAATGCGCTGCCGGTTTCTTCCACCAAACGTTGCGCAACGCGATCGCCTTCGTCCGCGGCTGCAAACACGAGCGGCGCAAGTTCCGCGACGCGCCCGCGATCAAATGCGGGATCATAAATCTGCGTGATGATCAACTCGATGCTCGTCACGCCAAAATGTTTTTCGAATATCGCGCGCAACTTCGTCGGCTCGCCGCGACCGTCCCAATCTTGCAGCGCGGCGTTGAGCGCTTGCTTTGCGAGATAATAGCCGCTGCCTTCGTCACCGAGCAAATAGCCCCAACCACCGACGCGCACGATCTGGCCGGCATGTGTGCGCGCGTGTGCGAAAGCGCCGGTGCCCGCACTCACGATAATGCCCGGCCCGCCGGCAAATGCACCGGTCAATGCTCCGAGCGCATCGCTTTCAGCCACGACGTGTTGCGCGAGTCGCGCTTGCTGCAGCAGCTCCGTTACGAACTGGCGATCGGCGGGACGGCCCACGCCCGTTGCACAAAAGCCGGCAAGGTCAATGTCGTGCGTGGAGATTTGGGCCGCTTCGCAAAGCTGCCGTGCAAGCTGCGCGACGTGTTTCAAAATCTCGCCGCGCAGTTTGTTATAATTTGCCGAAGGAGCATCTTTGAGAGCGAGTAGCTCGCCGTTGCCGCGCAGCAAGCAACCGCGCATGGCCGTGCCGCCGCTGTCGATGCCGATGATGTAGTTCAAAGTATGACGGTTCATTTTTGCCGCACGTCGTTGAAATCACGAACGACACCCCGCTCGAGGGGAGAATTATTGAGAACAGATTTCGCAAGCTTGACGCTATCGGGCCTCATGGCAAAACGTGGCTGCAATGTGCGATACAGCAATGCTGCGGCGAAAATCTTCAACGCATCGCCGGGGAGAAAGATCAAAGCGCCCACGGCTATTGCCTGCGAGAGCTGCAGCTCTTTTCCCAACATCCAATTCGTGTTTAGCCAAAGATACAACACGCCGCACGTCAGAATGGCGAGAACGGCGAGCGTATTTGCAAGCAGCAATTGCGGCCACGTCGCAGGCGGCATAAATGTTTCCCGTTTGGGTTTGCGATAAATCAGCGCACCAATAAGAAAACTCGCCAGCGGAAAGCCGAGCAGATAACCGAAGGTGGGTTGCAGCACGTAAGCCGGCCCTCCGCCTTTGGTGAAAATCGGCAATCCCGCCAGACCCAAGCAGAGATAGAGCAACTGGCTCAACGCGCCATACTTCGGACCGAGCACGAGACCTGCGAGCAAAACAAAAAATGTTTGCAAGCTGAAAGGTGCGAACGGCATAGGCACGCGTAACTGTGCCCCAATCACGGTCAAGGCCGTGAACAAGCTGGCGAGCACAAGCATGCGAATGTGTGAGCGGTTCATTGCTGCATCTTTGCTGAAATGAAGTGAACCAGCGTTTGGTTTGACGGCGGCCAATATACAAACGCAACCCTGGAAAGTCAATTGCACGGCTAGTGTGCAAGCGAAGCTTGCTTCTCTGCTCATGAGGAAATATATTGTGACGATTTTGCATTGTTCCATCGCGAAATTCTACACGCTGATTTTGTCATCAAACTGCAAAACGAAAATCGGCGGGAACGGAGGCGGCCGACGCGATCCG
Organism: Candidatus Zhuqueibacterota bacterium; assembly: GCA_013361015.1. Lineage (GTDB taxonomy): Bacteria > Zhuqueibacterota > Zhuqueibacteria > Zhuqueibacterales > Zhuqueibacteraceae > JABWAN01. Next base: position 8,082 of record JABWAN010000181.1, read on the forward strand.
CGCCGCAGGCTTGCCGCTCGGCTCGAGCGGCCGCCCCGGTTCAGCGCGCCGCGGCGGTGATGCGGAAGCGGATCACGACGTCGTTGGCGACCACGTCGAAGGCCTTCCAGGCGCCTTCGCCGATCGAGAAGTCGCCGCGCCGGATG
>JABWAN010000182.1 GCA_013361015.1 Candidatus Zhuqueibacterota bacterium
GCCACGCCGCCCGCACCGCGCTCTTTCATCGAAGCGAGGCTTCCTTTGAAAGATGAAACAATAGTAGGAATGGTTTTGATGAGCGTGATGAATCCGCCGGCAGCAACCGCACCTGCGCCGATTTGCCGAATGTAGGCGCGATAGATTGCGACCGCAGTGTTCGCAAAAGTGTGCGTTTCGGGATTCCAATTGCCCGGACCGCCGCCGGTGGCGAGGTCTCTTAGATAACCGAGCTTCACGAGTTGCGTCGCGATCACGTCCGGCGGCACGAGCGAGGCGAGCAGAGGAATCAAACCGACCCATCCGAGTACGCCGCCTGCGACCAACACGCCCGCAATCTTCGGCCCGATGATATAGCCGACGCCAAGATACTCCGGCGTGATTTCGGCGTTAATCGTTGCGGAAGGAAAATACTTGTTGGTTTGCCTCGTCACCCACGCCGGCGTTTCCGCGATGACGTGAAAAACTTTTTGCAAAACGGCATAGCTGATGGCGAAGCCCAAACCTTGATACGCCGTCTTCGCGAAATCGCCGCCCTTCTCACCAGCAATGAGCACGTTGGCGCAAGCCGTGCCTTCGGGATAACGCAATTCGCCGTGCTCTTTGACAATCAGCGAGCGGCGCAGCGGAATCATCATCAACGTGCCAAGCACGCCGCCCAATGCCGCGAGCGTGAAAGTCGTCCAATAATTAAAAAAGGGCGCGCCCACACTCGCGCCGCTCTCCGTCATAGACATAAACAAAAAAGCGGGCAACGTGAACACGACGCCCGCCGCAATGGATTCACCCGCGGAGCCGGTGGTTTGAATGATGTTGTTTTCGAGAATGGTGGTTTTGAGAAATTTCCGGCCCAGGGAAATCGCAATCACCGCGATGGGGATGGAGGCCGAAACGGTGAGTCCCGCTTTCAAAGCGAGATAAACCGTGGCCGCGCCGAAGATAATGCCGAACAGCGCGCCCACGACAACGGATTTGACCGTGAACTCCGGAATGATTTTATCGTCGGGAGTGAACGGCTTGAACTTCTCGGTGGTCGCTTTCGCGTCTACCATGCAGAATCCCTCCGTAATTGGGTTGCACAGCTAGGAGTGAGTTCATGAAAAAAAGTGGATTACGATTTGAACAACAAATAAAAACTCGGCAGGAGATCGTGAAAGGCATGGTGGCTCGCCAATTTGCCCACAGCTTTTCCTGTCTGTGGTGAGTTCGGAGTGCAGAAATGTCGTATTTGCAGTGGGCGAAATAATATCATGGCATGCCACCAAAGTCAAGGGAAAATTTGTTTGTATTTCTGTGAAGATTTTCTATATTGCGCGGTAAAAATTTCAATGCAATGAGTTTGTGGCAGAATCTCACCCTCGGTAAATACTTCGCCGGCTCCTCGTGGGTGCATCGCCTTGATCCACGGCTTAAGTTTGTGATCAGCATGGCGATAATGATCACGCTCATGCTCGCAGAAGCCTGGAGCGTTCTCGGTTGGTGGACATTCTTGTTGCTCGCAACGATTGCAACGACTCACATCCCGCCAAAAGTTTTTGTCAAAAATTTGCGCGCTTTCTTGTGGTTATTCGGTTTAACGGTTTTGCTGCATGCGTTGAGCGATCCTTCTGCCCCTCATTTTCAAATGTGGGGCATTTCCATTTCTTGGCACGGGGTGACTACCGGCTGCAAATACGCAGTGCGCTTGGGCCTGCTCGTGCTCGTCGCAGCACTGCTGTCGTTCACGACAATTCCGCTGGATTTGACGGAGGGCCTGGAGCGCTTGTTTGGATTTACGCGACGCTTTCGCGTGCCCGTGCATGAGCTGGCTTTGATGACCTCGCTCGCGTTGCGCTTTGTGCCTACCATCGTGGAAGAAGCGCAACGGATTCAACGCGCGCAGATTTCGCGCGGCGCGAATTTCAGCGGTGGGGTATTGCAACGCGTGCAAGCGCTCGTGCCCATGCTCGTGCCGCTGTTCGTCGCCACTTTCAATCGCGCAGATGAATTGGCCGTAGCCATGGAAGCGCGTTGCTATCGCGGCGGCGAAGGCCGCGTGCCTTTCCGTGAGTTGAAGCTAGCGCGGGTAGATTGGCAGGCAATGGTGGCGGCGGGATTTGCGCTGCTGATGAGTTGGTTCTTTTCCCAAATGATGTCATGACAAACTTCAAGCTGACTTTGGAATATGACGGCAGCAAATTTTACGGCTGGCAATATCAACCCAAGCTGCGCACCGTGCAAGGCGAATTGGAACGGGCGCTTGAAATCTTGTTGCGCGAGAAGGTGCATGTAAATGTCGCGGGCCGCACCGATGCCGGCGTGCATGCCCTCGGCCAGGTGAGCAACTTCAAAACGAATGTCGAAGTCGATCTACAAAACATACTACGTTCTTTGAATGGCATCTTGCCGCACGACGTCGTCGTCAAGCATGTCGAGCCGGTGCCTGTGGAATTTCACGCGCGCTACGATGCCTTGAGCCGGCAATACTGTTATGTGATTAGTCGCTATCCGGTTGCCGTCGGCCGCGGCTATGCCTTCTTCAACAAATTTCCGCTCGACCTCGAGGTGATGCAGCAAGCCTCGCGGCATTTGCTGGGCGAGCACAACTTTCGCGCGTTTTGCAGCAGCGCGACGGACGATCCGCATTATCTGAGTTACGTAGAGGCCCTTGAGTGGGAAGATCGCGGCGAAAAGATCGTCATGCGCATTCGCGCGAATCGTTTTCTACGCAGCATGGTGCGCATTATCGTCGGCTCGCTGTTGCAAGTCGGTCGCGGCAAAATGGCTTCCGAGGAGATTGCTAAAATTCTCGCCGCGCAAAACCGCATTGCCGCCGGTGTGACCGCGCCGCCGCACGGGCTCTTTCTTGAAAAGGTTTTTTATGCTCCGGATCACATCGCCCCGCGCCGCAAAGCGCGTTTCGAAGAACCGGTGCTCATGGAAGAAGAAACTTATCTCGAATAACATGATTCACTCATTCCAAAGAATTCTTTTTAAGTATAGCCGCAGCGCACTGGCTTAAAAAGATTCCTCCGGAATGACAACTCACTCGTAAACTCGACGGAGGTTTTATGAAGCTATTTCTGGACACTGCCAACCTAGAAGAAATTAGAAAGGTGGCGGCCATGGGGTTGCTCGATGGTGTGACCACCAATCCGACACTTGTCTCTCGAGAAAAAGGCGCGTTCAAAGATATTCTACGCAACATCTGTGAAGTCGTGCCCGGCCCGGTGAATGCCGAAGTCGTTTCGACTGATACCGAGGGCATGCTGAAAGAAGGGCATGAACTTGCCAAAATCCATCCCAATATTGTTGTGAAAATTCCCATGACGCGCGCGGGTCTCGTTGCAGTGCGCAAGCTTTCCAGTGAAAAAATTCCCACAAATGTCACGCTGATCTTCAGTCCCAATCAAGCCTTGTTGGCGGCAAAGGCCGGCGCCTCATACGTCAGCCCGTTCCTCGGCCGCTTGGATGACATTAGTCACGTGGGCATGGACCTCGTGCGCCAAATCGTGGCGATCTTTGACAACTATGAATTCGAAACGGAAGTGCTCGCCGCGAGTTTGCGCAATCCCGTGCACATTGTCGAGGCTGCGCTCGCAGGCGCGGACATTTCCACCTTGCCGGCAAAGGTTTTCGATCAAATGTTCGATCATCCGCTTACGGACATCGGCTTGCGCAAATTTTTGGAAGATTGGGAGAAGGTGAAGCAAACGATTTAAGCAGCTTTACGAAGGTTTGAAACCTTCGTAAAGTTTTCACCCAAATGACTCGCGATGAATTATGAAGAAAGAAATCTCTACAAAAAAGAAGGTCGTCGCCAATAAGAACGGCGGTGTTTACTTCACCGCAGTCTTTCGCAAAGTGCCTCGGGGCTATATTGGGTTTGTTGAAGAGCTTCCCGGCGCGAACACGCAAGGCAAAACCCTGAAGGAAACACGCGAAAACTTGAACGAAGCGATTGCCTTGGTATTAGAAGCCAATCGCACGCTGGCAGAAGAGGCCATAGTCGGGCAAAAGGTGATTCGTGAACCCTTCTTGTTGGCAATCGCGTGAAACGCCGCGATCTCATTCGCCACTTGGAACGGTACGGGTGTGACTTCCTGCGCGAAGGCGGCAATCACACCGTCTATGTCAATCGCGCGACCAGGAAAAGTGCGGCAGTTCCTCGACATCGTGAGAACGACGATTTTTGGTGCGAAAGATTTGCCGTGACTTAGAGGTTCCCAAGCCATGACCGCATTTCCCATTGACAACAACAAGCTGATCGAAATCTGCCGCGAACACAATGTCGCTCAACTCGGCGTGTTTGGCTCAATGGCAAGAGGCGAGGCCGATGAGCAGAGCGACATCGATTTGCTGATGGAATTTTCCAAACCGACAAGCCTGCTGGGTTTGATCGGCTTGGAACAACAACTTGAGCACGCTTTCGGAAGAATGATTGATTTGCTCACCAAAGCTGCGCTCAGCCCCTATTTGCGAGACCGTATTCTGCAAGAGCTTCGAGTAATTTATGAAGCCGGATGAATCGATCTTCCTTCTGCACATTCGAGATGCCTTCAACAAAATAGAAAGCTATATAGAAGGCGTTGATGAAGCGGCTTTCAAAAGCGATACGTTGATTCAAGACGGTGTTATACGCCAACTCGAAATCGTCGGCGAAGCCACGAAACATCTTTCAGATGAAATTCGCGATCGTTCTCTCAATGTTCCGTGGCAACGCATGGCCGGAATGCGCGACAAACTCATGCATGGTTACTTCGGCGTTGAGATCGAAAAGGTATAGCTGACGGCGACAAATGATTTGCCGTCGCTTCAAATCGAACTGCAGAAAATTTTGGCCGAATTGTAGAGTTCTATTTAAGAATCGTCAACAAGATGATCCCTCGCTATACCCGCCCGGAAATGGGCCGCATTTGGAGTGATGAAAACAAGTTTGCCACCTGGCTGCAAGTGGAAGTGCTCGCTTGTGAGGCACAAGCCCGGCTCGGTATTGTTCCGCAAGAAGCGCTCGTGCTCATCAAAGCTCGCGCAAAATTCGACACCGCGCGCGTTTTGGAAATCGAGGAAACGGTCAAACACGACGTCATTGCGTTTCTCACCAATGTGGCCGAATACGTCGGGCCGGAGAGCCGCTACATTCACCTCGGCATGACTTCTTCAGATTTGCTCGATACCGCGCTCGCGCTGCAAATCAAACAAGCGAGTGCGCTGATCTTTGACAAACTCGAGAAATTGCGGGAAGCGATTCGCCAGCAAGCGCTCGCGCATCGCAACACGGTTTGCATCGGCCGCTCGCATGGCGTGCATGCCGAGCCGACCACGTTTGGTTTGAAAATGGCAATGTGGTATGCGGAAATCGAGCGGCAAACCGAGCGCATGCGGCGCGCGGTGCAATCCGTCACCGTTGGAAAGATTTCCGGCGCCGTCGGAACCTATGCGCATATCGATCCCAGCGTTGAAGTTTATGTCTGTGAACAACTAGATTTGACGCCCGCGCCGATCTCCACACAAATCGTGCAGCGCGACCGCCACGCGGAGTTTCTCAACACGCTCGCGCTCATCGCAGCTTCGTTGGAAAAATTCGCGACCGAGATTCGCAGCCTGCAGCGCACGGAAATTTTGGAAGTCGAGGAGCCGTTTAGCAAGGGGCAGAAAGGCTCTTCGGCGATGCCGCACAAGCGCAATCCCATTACGTGCGAGCGCATTACCGGTTTGGCGCGGGTGCTGCGCGGCCACGCCGTTGCAGCGTTGGAAAACGTCGCGCTCTGGCATGAGCGCGATATTTCGCACAGCTCCGTCGAACGCATCGTTCTGCCCGACAGTCTCATCCTATTGGATTACATGCTGCATCAATTCACTCGCGTGGTGACGGAAATGCACGTTTATCCCGAAAACATGCGACGCAATCTCGAACGTACGCAGGGGTTGATCTTCTCCCAGCAAGTCTTGCTCGCGCTCACGCGCAAAGGCATGGCGCGTGAAGAAGCGTATCGTGTCGTGCAAGAACATGCCATGGCGGTTTGGCAGGGGCTTGATCACATAACAGGCACGGACGCGCCGCTTTTCAAAACACGCTTGAAAAACGATTCCAACCTGCGGCGTTATCTCGACGAAAGCGAGTTAGAGCAATGCTTTGATTTGCAGAAGAACTTGCGACACGTTGACACGATTTTCGCACGACTGCAATTGCGGTAGGCGCACGCGAAGATTGCAGGTGTAGTTGCGGCAAAAATTTTGTTCCTGGTAAAATTACTTATTGCATGCTTCCGGCTGTGCCGGATTGAGGTGTTGAGAGGAAACGAACATGGCCCTGAAGAAGAAAAAGAAACTTTACGAAGGCAAGACCAAAACGGTTTTTGAGACCGAGGCGCCGGAGCAGGTCATCATCACTTTTCGTGATGATAGCACCGGTGGCAACGGCGGAAAATCCGTGACGATTGCGGGCAAGGGTGTGATTGACAGCCAGATCTCCTGCTTTTTGTTTCGCGTGCTGGAGAGTTATTTTGTGCCCACGCATTTCATCGCCGTCGCGGGTAAAGACAGCATGCTAGTGCGCCAAATGGAAATGATTCCGCTGCTATTCATCACGCACAACATTGCCAGCTCCTCGCTCGCACGCAGAACCGGTGCGAAAGAGGGCAAGCCCCTGGAAAAACCGCTGCTGGAATATTATCACAAAGACGCTTCGAAGCGCGACCTCAATTTGAGCCGCAACGATACGCTTTCCACCGGCTTCGTAAATTCCACGGAGTTGCACCACATCGAACGCTGTGCGAGCAAAGCCAACGCCGTGCTCCGAGGCGTCTTCGAACGCCGCGGCCTCAAAGTCGAAAGTTTCAAGCTGGAATTTGGCCGGAGCAAAGGCCGTATTTTGATCGGCGACGAACTTTCGCTTGAAAACTTGCGTTTACTGGATGCCAAGACCGGCGATCGCCTGCTGCCGGGCCGTGCCTCGAACGACCCCGCGGAAATGCAGAAGCTATATGAGCAAGCGGCGCAAAGAATTTTGACCGATTTCGAAAAATAGAGGAACACCTGTGCATCGTGAGGGCTATACCATCGTTTTTGCTTTAGTGATTGCAGCGCTCATTCTCACCTTCGCCTATCGCCTCATGGAGGGCGGCCCGGGTTTGCGCGGCATCAGTGTATTGCTATGGGCCTGCGCGGCGATGTCGGCATTTTTCTTTCGCGATCCCGAGCGCCAGGCGCCGGCCGGAGAAGGCAAGGTGGTGTCACCGGCAGATGGCCGCGTCATTGCAATCGAGGAAGTGGAGGAGATGGAATTCTTCGGCGGCAAGACGAAACGCATCAGTATTTTTCTTTCGGTCTTCGACGTTCATGTCAATCGCGCGCCGGTGTCGGGCGTGGTCAAACTGATGAGGTATCAACCCGGACGTTTTCACGTCGCTTCCCTGCCACAGGCTTCGGTGGAGAACGAGCAGTCGATCATCGGCGTGGATTCGCCTTGGGGCAAAGTGTTGTTCAAACAAATTGCCGGACTCATAGCGCGACGCATCGTGTGCGATTTGCGGGAAGGCCATCGCGTGCAATGCGGAGAACGGTTCGGCATCATCAAATTCGGCTCGCGCATGGAAGTTTATCTCCCCCTCTCCGCGGAAGTCAAAGTCCGCTTGCGCGAGAAAGTTCGGGCCGGTGAAAGTATTATAGGAGAACTTAAAAATGCGCAATAAACGCGTGCTCGCTCCCAATCTCATGACGGTGCTCAATCTGCTATGCGGGTTCCTCTCCGTCGTGTTCGCATTCAAAGGCCAATATAGCATGAGCGCCTGGCTCATCATCTTTGCGGGCGTTTTCGACGTGCTCGATGGCAAGATCGCGCGTTTCACCGCCGGGCATTCCGATTTCGGCATTCAATTCGATTCCCTTGCCGACGTCGTCTCGTTCGGCGTCGCACCGGCATTTTTGATTTACACGGCGCAAATGCAAGAGCACGAGCCGATCGGCCTGCTCTTTAGCTTTTTTCCGCTCGCCGCGGGCGCCATCCGTCTCGCACGTTTTAATACCATGGTCGCCGGACTGGAGAAGCGCAATTTTACCGGCATGCCCATTCCTGCTTCCGCGGGCTTGATCTGCTCGTATGTGCTCTTCTGCAACCACTTTTGGGACGAGATGCGCTTCCCCGGATTTACGGCGGTGTTGTTGATCATGGCCGCTTTCCTAATGGTCTCCACGATACCATTCGAAGCCATGCCGAAATTTTCTTTGCGCCGCG
>JABWAN010000183.1 GCA_013361015.1 Candidatus Zhuqueibacterota bacterium
ATGGCCGGCGCAGAGCCGATGATCACGTCGCCGGAGTCGTCGTAGTTCGCGTGATCGTCCGTTGGCAGATAGACCGTGCGCTGTCTGAGCCGGCTGTGTCCGAGAGCCTTTTCAATGGTCTCTCGCATTTTGTCCACTTCAAACGGCTTGGGCAAATATTCGAACGCGCCATATTTCATGGCATTGATCGCGTTGTTCATCGTGCCATAAGCTGTAATGACGATGACCGGCACGTGTGCATCGAACTGCCGTATGTGCTGCAGCGCTTCCAAGCCATTCATGCCCGCAAGCCGGATATCCAAAATGACCAGGTCCATCTTCCCGGACTTGATCTGCGCGAGACCATCCTCTGCGCTGTGCGCCGAATGAATGCTGTAATCCGGCGGCAGCATTTTTTGGAAGGAATAATGGATATTCGGCTCGTCATCGATGATGAGAATGTTCGGCGCGTTTTTCATGGGTGCTCGACTTTTTCCCGCACTGGTATTGGTTATTCGCTTTCATCGTTGACCGGAAATGCAATCTTTACCAAAGTCCCCTGCGCTAACTTGCTTTCAATTTCAATCGTGCCCTCGTGTTCGTCGATGATCCTTTTGACAATCGAAAGGCCCAATCCCAATCCTTTGGGCTTCGTCGTGGTGAAAGGGACGAACAGCTTCTTTTGAATCTCAGCAGGAATGCCGCTGCCCGTGTCCTGAATTACAATAATGATGTGAGGGCCACGCACTCCACTGCTGATTGAAATCTTGCCTTCTTCCGGGCAAGCTTCGAGCGCGTTGATCAATAGATTCAGTATCACCTGCTGCAATTGCACCGAATCGGCAAGCACACTCGGCAATTCCGCGGCGAGATTTTTTACGACGGTGATTTTCGCTCTCGTGAACTCGTGCGAGAGCAGAATCAAAGCGTTTTCCAGACTTGTGTTGAGGTCGCAACGTTCTCTGCGCGCCTCCAGCGGGCGCGAATAATCCAGCAAGTTCGAAACGATGCGATTCATGCGCGACATTTCCTCACGAATGATCTCGCGGTCGCGCGCGTCGAAACGACTGCCGGATTCAAAAAGCATTTTCACGATGGTGAGCGGGTTGCGAATTTCATGCGCCAAACCGACGGCCAACTCTCCAACGGTCGCCAGCCGTTCCGCCCTTCTCACCTGTTCTTCCAACGCCAGCATCTTCTGGTGCACCTGCCCGTTGCGGATCACCTGCGCCGACTGTTTCGATAGCAACGTGAGCAACTCGACATCCTCCTCATCGAAGGCGTGCATGCGCGTGCTATCAACGTTCAAAACGCCGATGACTTTTTCATCTAAAATGAGAGGAACGGCGAGTTCCGATTTGATCTCTTCTTTAAGCTGCACATACCGCTGCTCTTGCGTGACATCCGTGACCAACAGGGGCCGGCCATGCTGTGCGACCCATCCGGTGACGCCCTCACCCACTTTGAGTTTGATGTTGCCGATATGCTTGACAAAACCGCGCGAGACTTTGATATCAAGATATTGGTTCTCCCAATCAACCAAAATCAAAGTGGCGCTGGTCGCGTCGGTGATTTTCATCGTTGCGTCGATGATCAAATGCAAAGATTTTTCTGTATCGAGTGTGGAAGAAATCGAATGGAACAATTCATAGAGGAGATACAGGCGGCTGTGGGATTCGCCGGCAAACGCTTTGGCAGGGTTGGAGTATTGCATCATGGTCATTGCAATGGCTCTGCGCCAACACGATGAAGCTTGTGGCGAGCGCTGAAGCTCATCATGCACCTTTTTTCGACAACTGCAAGCGCTGCAAGTAGGCCTGCCGCGCAATGTCGATGTCGGCGAGGAAGAGCGGCAGTTCTTCCAGCAAAAGAGCCTGCGGCCCATCAACAAGCGCTTTCGCGGGCTCGGGATGAAAATCCACCAAAATCATATTCGCACCGGCGATCACGCCTTGAGCCGTAGTGTGGAATATGTCCAGGATGCCGTCCGGCGCGCGGTCGCGCGATCCAACTGAATGCGAAGGATCGATGCACACCGGCATGCGCGTCAAACGCTTCACCACCGGCACATGCGAAAAATCCACCATGTTGCGGTGCGGCTCGGCGAAAGAGTTCTTCATGCCGCGCAAACAAAAAACCACGTTGCTATTGCCTTCGCTCGCAAGATACTCCGCAGCATTGAGTGACTCGGCCAGCGAAATGCCAAATCCTCTTTTCAACAGCACCGGATATTTTTTTTGCCTGCCAATGGCTTTGAGCAGCTCGAAATTCTGTGTATTGCGTGTTCCAATCTGCATCATCACACCCGTGGGCTCGCCGGCTTGCGCCAAACATTGATCGATTTCTTCAAGGTGGTTTTCGTGCGTGACTTCAATCGCAATGACCTTGATGCCGTACTTACCGGCCAGTTCAAAAACATAGGGCAAACACCCTTTGCCGTGCCCCTGAAAGGAGTAGGGATTGGTGCGGGGTTTATAAGCGCCCATGCGCGTGCACGTCTGCCCGTTTTCCCGCAACGCGCGCAGCATAGCTTCAACATGTTCCTTGGTATCGACCGCGCACAAACCGGCAAAGATGACGAGAGTGTCTTGATCGAAATGAATGCCGTTGTAATCGAACCCAATGGCGCGTTGCTCATCTTGATGGCGCCCCAGAATACGATATTCCTCCGAAATGCGCACCACGCGCTCGACTGCCGGCAGCGCCGCGATCGCTTCGAGGCTTAGCCTCTTCGTATCGCCGATGAGATAAATTTCCGTGAGCTTCTGTTGCCGGCCTTGCACTTCGTGCTTCTGAATGCGGATGCGGGGCAAGTTTTCAAGATGTGTCCAAGTGGTCTGAAACGCGGCGGAGTTCTCGTCGATGTTGGGGTGGAGAATGACAAGCATGAGCGGTTTCTCGTTGTCAAAGCTTTTGTTGAATCATTGCGAACCAAAGCCTCAACGGATAGAAATAGCGCAGCGCATAAAAATCCCAACCGTCGCGTTGTTTCAATCCGTTAGGATTATCAATTCGTTTGCTTTCTGCTGTTGTAATGCATCGCCGGCGGTTGTCCGGTTGCTTCCAACACGCTCAACCAAAGCGTACTCTCCGGAAGAATCTTTTTCCGTTGCGCGGTGGCCAGCGGAATGGGCACGTGCGTGAAGACGTTGTGCCATTGCCCGATCACGAGATCGGTTTTACCGGCCATGGCGGCGTGCACGGCATAACGGCTCAGATTGTCGCAATAAATGCTGTCGTTCGCGTTCGGCAAAACACTGCGAATGGTGTAACTCGGATCGATGTATTTCAGATTGATCTCGATCTTCTTGCTGGCGAAGCGTTGTTGAATTTTGTCTTGCAAAAATGCGCCGATGTCTTGGTGGCGTGCGTTGCCCGAGGCATCCTTTGCAGTTTGGCGTTCGCCCATCAAATCCTGGCCTGCACCTTCGGCTACCACGATGAGAGCATGGCCGCGTGCTTGCAGGCGCTTTTCGAGATAGTGCAACAAACCGTTTTCGCCTTCCAACTCGAATGCGATTTCCGGAATGAGCGCGAAATTCACGTCGCGGCTCGCCAGCGCTGCATAAGCAACGATGAAGCCAGAATCGCGGCCCATGGTTTTGACCAAGCCGATGCCGTTCGGATGGCTGCGCGCTTCGGTGTGTGCACAATCCAAAGCTTCTTTCGCTCGTTCCACCGCCGTGTCAAAACCAAAAGTTTTGTAAACAAAATTAATGTCATTGTCGATGGTTTTGGGAACGCCGACGATTGCGAGCTTCAACCCACGACGCTTCGCTTCCATCCAAATGCGGTGTGCACCTTTGAGCGTGCCATCTCCGCCGATGGCAAATAAAATATTGATGCCTTCGCGATCAAGCGTATCAACCGCGATCGCAGGGTCCTCCTCGCCGCGCGAAGTGCCGAGAATCGTGCCGGGAATGCGATGAATGCGCTCCACCACATCCGGCGTCAACATCATTGGAGTGAAACCGTATTTCGGATTGAGCGCGCGATAACCGTTGCGCAGCCCCAATACGGTCTTCACGCCGTAACGATGATAGAGCTGCATGTACAAAGAGCGAATGACATTATTCAAGCCCGGCGAAAGTCCGCCGCACGTCATGATGGCTGCGCGCGTGTAGCCCGGCCGGAAATAAATCTTCGCGCGCGCACCGGCCTTTTCCAATGTTACTGGAGTTTCGGAGCGTCTCTCACCATGCTGTTCAAGGTTCACAATAATTCTTACCGCATCGGAAACATAGCCGGCCATGCCGGCGCCGGAAGAAACCGGCAATCCCAAAGGTGAATCGATCTGACATTCGCCGAGAGATTCAATCTGATAATCTGAGCTAGTCATGCTGCCTTTGATGACGTTGAATGCTTGTGGAATGATTGTCAAAGTTCGTTGTCGCGCTGAATGGGCATTCAGCAAGAGAATGACACCGTTCGAGGAACGTCGAAGCTGTTATTCGAACTTAATCAATTTCCTCGACCGATCCAAACGTATCTTCGCGTGTTTGCACCTGCATTCCCATTGTGCCGCAAACAAAATCTCCATCTGTTCAACGCGCTTGCAAGTGTCTTCGTTGATAAGCCCGTGCCCGGTTTGGCATAGCCGGATAGTTGCCGGATTGTTTGTTCATTCTGCTCCATTGCGCTAGCTATTTCTGCTGGGATTTTCAACGACGGTGACGGTGTTCATACTCAATCGCCTTCACTTGTTCATTTCGCCATCTCTCCCACCGCTTCGCCGAGATATCCCTTTGCCACGAGCAACTCGGCATTGAGCAAACTGCCGCCGGCCGCGCCTCGAATCGTATTGTGCCCGAGCACAACGAATTTGTAGTGGAGAATTGCATCCGAACGTAACCGGCCAACCACGGTTGCCATGCCGGGAACGCTGCCCGCGAGTCGATCCAAACGCGGCTGCGGGCGGTTTTCGCTGTGCTCGTAAATGATGGCCGGCTGTGGCGCAGAGGGCAGCGCGAGTTGTTGCGGCAATGGTAAATAGTTTTGCCACGCTTTCATTACTTCTTCCAAAGAAGGCTTTCGCTCAAATTCTACGCTCACGGCTTCGAGGTGGCCGTTCCGCACGGGCACGCGATGGCAGTGCGCACTGACAACGAATTCTGCCGGACGAATTTTTTCTCCTTCAAGAGTCCCGAGCAACTTGTGCGGCTCGCGCTGCTCGACTTTTTCTTCTTCACCAGAGATAAACGGAACGACGTTATCGAGAATATCCATGCTGCTCACGCCCGGATAGCCCGCGCCGCTTATCGCTTGCATTGAAACCACGAACAGTTTGCGTATGCCAAAGCGTTGATGCAAAGGGTGCAAGCCGCAAACCAAATGTGTCGTTGTGCAATTGGGATTGGTGATGATGAACCCCAGCCACGATCGTTTGCGCTTTTGCGTTTCGATCAAAGCGAGATGCTCAGGATTGACTTCGGGAATGAGTAAGGGCACGTCTTCCTCATAACGATGCGCGCTGGCATTGCTGCATACGACATAACCGGCCGCGGCGAATTCTTTCTCGGTCTCGCGTGCAATGCTGGTTGGCAGTGCGCTAAACAGAATCTCGCAATCCACGCCGGGCCGGCCTTCCACAAGCACATGCTCTCTCAAATGCGCGGGCATATTGCCGCGCAGAATCCAGTTGCACGCCTCCGCATAGCTTTTGCCCGCGCTGCGTTGCGAGGCGGCCAAGACCGTCAGCTCGAACCAAGGATGGCCTTGCAGCAGTTGCACGAAACGCTGGCCGACCGCGCCAGTCGCACCCAAAACACCGACTTTGATTTTTGCTCGAGGTTTCATGGGGGTGGATTTGAAACTCCGTTTGAGCACATTCACCAAAGCAGAAACTCACGCCAAGCCGCGAAAACGCAAAGAGTACGCAAAGCTTCTCAAGGGTCAACGATTACGCCTTATCCTTATCCTTATCTTTCTCAACTCTTCCTTGCGATGCCTAAGCGCGTTGGCGTCTTTTTGTGAAGGCTTTGCTCGTTAAATGGTTCTGCCGGCAATCGTTTTGTTTTACACGCGCACCTGTCCCTCGCCGCGCACGATGTACTTGTATGTCGTCAAAGCCTCCAATCCCATTGGGCCGCGCGCATGCAGTTTTTGTGTGGAAATTCCGATCTCCGCGCCGAACCCAAATTCGAAACCGTCCGTGAAACGCGTGCTGGCATTGATGAACAGCGCCGCCGCGTCGAGCGCATTGACGAAGCGTTCGGCATTGGCGTAATTTTGCGTCACAATCGCTTCGCTGTGTTTCGAGGAATAGTCACGAATGTGTGCGATGGCCGCGTCCAGCGAGGGCACAATGCGAACCGCCAGCTTGAGCGCAAGATACTCCGTGCGCCAATCGTCTTCCTTTGCAGGTATGGCCTCCGGGAAAATCTTGCAAGTCTCCTCGCAGCCGTGAATCTCCACTTGAGCAGCAGCAAGTTGGCGCAGCAATTTCGGCAAAAGCTCGTGCGTGTGAGAAGCATGGACCAAAAGCGTTTCAATCGCATTGCATACGCCGGGCCGTTGCGTTTTCGCATTTATGGCGATTTGTATCGCCATTTCATGATCTGCGCTTGCATCGACGAACAAATGGCAATTGCCCACGCCGGTTTCTATCACCGGCACGCTGGCGTTCTTCACCACACTTTGAATCAAGCTTGCGCCGCCGCGCGGGATGAGCACGTCGATCAATCCATGCGCTTGCATCATATCGTGTGCAACTTGACGATCAGTGCTCTCGATGAGTTGTATGCTGTGCTCGGGCAAACCGGTTTTCTCGCAAGCGAGCGCCAAAATTTCCGCCAGCTTAAGGTTGGAATAAATCGCCTCTTTGCCGCCGCGCAAAATCACCGCATTGCCCGCCTTGAGACAAAGCCCCGCGGCATCGACTGTGACATTCGGGCGCGCCTCGTAAATGATCCCGATCACGCCGAGCGGAACGCGCTTCTGCGTGATTTGCAGGCCGTTCGGACGCATCCAGCCTTTCAAAATATCTCCCAACGGATCGGGCAACGCGAGGATCTGCCCCAGTCCGTGCGCCATGGAAGCAATGCGCTTTTCATTCAATAGCAAGCGATCGAGCAAGGCTTCTCCCAATCCGGCTTGCTTGCCGTTGACAATGTCTTTCGCATTGGCGGCGAGAATTTCTTCCTGCTTCGCCAGCAATGCTTCCGCCATTGCGGCCAGCGCCTGATTCTTGGCAGTGGTTGAGAACAGCGCGAGCGCATCAGCCGCACGCCGGGCTTTTGCGCCTTTGTCCAAAATTTCCTGGGCGAGCATCGCTTCGCTCCTTCATTTGCCTTTGAACGTGAACATGTTGTTGCGGTGCACGATTTCGGGGTCGCCGCGGTAGCCCAAAACTTGTGGAAAGTGGCGGCTGTGCAGACCTTTGATTTTCGCGATCTCGGCGCTGTCGAATCACCAGGAGGGCCAGCTCCTGCTCGGCCCGCATGGGCGCGACACCGACCGGATCCATCCCGGCGACGCCGCCGAGAAGATCCGGTACGCCGCCGCGCGCCTCCTCCGGACGGCGGCGCTCGCCGAGGCGCTCGAGGTCCCGGTCGTGACCGGATTCGTCGGCTGCGAGGACTACGCGCGCTGGTTCCCCTGGCCCGACCCAGACGGGTTCGAGGCGATGGGGCCTGTCTTCGTGGCGCGGATGACGCCGATCCTCGACGATTTCGCGCGCCGCGGCGTGCGCTTCGCGCACGAGTGCCACCCGCGGCAGCTCGCGTACAACACCGAGACGGCGCGCTGGGCGCTCGACCTCCTGGCCGGCCACCCCGCGCTCGGGTTCAATTACGATCCGGCCAACCTGATGCTGGCCGGCGTGGATCCGGTCGTGTTCATTGCGGAGCTGGGCGACCGGATCCTGCACGTGCACGCCAAGGACGGCGAGCTCGTCGCGCACCACGCGGCGCGCTCCGGCCTCCTCGCGCACGGCCGGTGGGACCGGAGGGATCGGGGCTTCCGGTTCCGCGTCCCCGGCTGGGGCGATCTGCCGTGGAGGCGCATCGTCACGGAGCTCCGCGCGGCGGGTTATGACGGCGTGCTCGCCGTCGAGCACGAGGATCCGACGATGAGCCGGATGGAGGGATTGGAGAAGGCCGTGGCCGCCCTGTCGCCGCTGCTCCTGCGCGAGCGGCCGGAGCCGCGCTGGTGGTAGGTGACGAGGACCTCGACGTGGTCGCGCGCCTCGCCGATCACCAGCGGAACCTCCCGCCGCCGCGCCCCGG
>JABWAN010000184.1 GCA_013361015.1 Candidatus Zhuqueibacterota bacterium
GTTGCCATGAGTGGGCATGACCATGCTGTCCGGGCTATCGGGAAAGAAAGCCATGGTCACGGCTTCCGGGAAGCGATGCTCCGATTGCCAGTATTCCAATTTGTTGAAGGTGGCGCCAGCGTCAACGCTGCGCCAAACGTGCATGGGCTTGTAGTTTTCTTCGCCGCGAAAGAGCTGATCGATGTCACGGTCAGCCTTGAGCGTAAAACGGTGAGTGACAGCGAAGATCGTATCTGGGTAGAGCGGATCTTGCGATAGGCCACCGATCGCGATGGTCCTACTGGTTCCACCAACTGCACTCGGGCCACCAATCCTCCAGAAATAGTTTTCCGGCTGAGCCGTCTTTGCCCATTGCACAAGGCCGCCGCAATAATTGACGTTATCCAAATCGAGAGTATCACCGCAGGTGACCCCGGCAAAGACGTGATCTTTCGTAATCAACAAATTGATGACATCCGAGGCCGCTGTGGAATCACGTGGAGTGCGCTCTGCTCCCAAAGGGTCAACGCTCGCGGTAATGACTTCATCCACGCTTTTGATAAAGTCCGAGGAGCTGACGGGCAGACGTTGGCCGGTCGAAGCATTGAATCCCAATCGGATGCGAAACACGCCGCCTGCAGGCCAGTGCCGCGCGACATAGAGGATGTCGCTGCTGTCGGGGTCGAACTCCAAACGCGAATAATTGTGCCATCGCCCGGCGTCCGAACGAATTTTGTCGGTCAAGTTCGTATCCGTGATTTTGACGAATGAGCTGCTCACAGTGCCGTTTGTCTCCACCGTGCCGTAGTAAATTCCATAAAAGCGCACGGCGACAAACAAGCCTTTCTTGGGGCTGCGCTTGTCGAAAGTGAAGTCATGAACCTCACCATTGGGCAAGCCTGCAGTTCCAGAAATGCCGCCGGCCAACTTTACCCAAGTTAAGCTATCGCCGGCTCCGCCTTTTTTGTTGCGCAACAACTCACCTTCGCCGGGCGTCGCTTGGTTCCCCGGGCTTGCAGAAGCGAGCACGAGCATGGAATTCTCCGGATGAAAAGCAACGTGCCGCACGTGTTGTTGAATCGTGCCGTAGTCCAACTTCCACTGCCCTTGTCCGCGCAAGAAGCGGGAGGACCAAGAACGGCCGCGATCGAGGCTGCGCAATAAATGATTGTCGCCGCTGCCGATCATCAAGGTATCGCCCTTGAAGACCATCTTCTGCCCGGTGAACCACAACTCGTCCAGGCCCCGGCTTTTGTAAAATGCCCGGCCGAGTTCCGGCCCGGGCGAGAGCATCGAATCACTGAAGGTCTGACGAAATCTTCTCGCGTTCTGATGAGAAGTTGCCTTTGAGGTATCATTATGTCCGGCAGCGACAACCGAACCATACTCCCAACAACCATACACGCTGGGATGGATATATAAACCCTGCGGATTAATGGTGAAATTGCCGAACTTCAAAATGTCGTTGCCTTCGCGATAGCCATGGGAAACGTTGTTGATCGGCCCGGCGATGCGCTTCCATTTTTTGTTCGTGTGATTTGCCGCGGCGAGAAAGGGCACGTTGTACTTGCTCACGAACAGCTCGAAGCTCGTGCGCACGCTGCCCGGCTTCGCGCCCAGCCGCCCGAGATTTTTGTGGAAAGTATAATCGTTGATCGGCGCACGCGGCATCTTGGTCCAAACGGCGTCGAGGCCATTGCCCAAATCAGGCAAGGTGGTATTGATCCAATACACGCCGCCGAGCCCGGTATCCGTCGAGCAGATGCTTGCAAAAAGCGTCAGGTTGTCGTTCGGCGTTGCGTCCTCCAAAACTACGCAATTGAGCAAGTGGTTGAGGATCTTGGTGGCCGTTTTCTTCACTCGGATTTTTTGAAAGCTCACGGCAGAGCCGGAAGCGGCTTGAAACAGATCCGAGCTAAAATAAAGCGCGCTGTCCGTCGTCACGAAAGTATGAATGGTGTCGCTGCGTGTGATGTAGTCGAGGTCATGCACGACTTCGTTGGCCAGCGCGCCGTCAACCGGCACGAGCTCCCAATTCTTGCCGCCGTCGTCGGAACGCAGCACTGCGCCCAAGCCGGCATGCGGCGTCGTGCCTCCGGTATTTTCCACCACCGCGCGAATATTGCCGATGCCCGCAGCCAAATACCGCGTGTCAACCGGGACTTCGCGAATGACGCCGATCCACGGATAACGGCCGTCGCTCGCGTGCATAGTTGCACCAATGGCCGCCCGGTCCGGCATCGTGGTCATTTCCCATTTATAAGTTTGATTGCTCCAGGCAAAGATACCCTCGCTGCTGCCCGCAATGAGGCGCGAGGTGTTATCGTACTTCGTGGTGAAAGCGAGCGTGGTGGTGTAGCGCGGAAGAATATCGTCCGCGCTTGCGGGGTATTCATCGTGCAATCTCTCCCATGCCATGACGAGAGTATCAGCCACAATGCCGTTCGAGCGATAGACGCCAGAGACATCCGTGGCCAAATACAGCGAGCGATCGCTGCTCAAGCCGAAGAAATTGGGCGGCGCGAAACGCAGCTCGAGACAGAAACCGCCGCCGCCAATGGTGGATGACCTCCAAATGAATTGGCCCACTTGCGCCGCAGCTTGTTGCAACAAGCCGGAGCAAAGAAATATCGCTAAACACCGCAACCATGGGTTGAACATGAACGCCTCCTTGCAAAAGATGTGAACCGCATCTTTTCCCCTGCGATGACGAGATGATTACGCGTGAGAAGAGGTTCGCAGATGAGAAATGAATTTAGAGAAGTGAAAAAGAAGAAGTGCGAGGTTGATCCGAATGAAAGAGCAAAATAAAAATGCTGGCGGAGAAATCAAGGCGATTTTGAAATTCTATGCGTGATGATTCCTCATCAAGCGAATGTGGCGCAAAAATCGAATTCGCGTCAAGGGCGAACATTAGAGCCCCCGCTCGGCATACAGTTCGTCGCGCGCGGCCGCCCGACTTCAAGATTTCATCACCACTTTGCATGCAGCTTCGATGTTCGAATCAGCAGCGACGACTTTAACGCCTTCGCGCGCAAACGCGAGCGCAGTGGCGTGGCCAGTGCCGTTTCCAGAACCAGTGATGAGAGCGACCTTGTTTTGTAGACGCATATTGAGTTCCCGTGCTTCAGCTAGAAAAGCAGCTCGGTATATTTCAATCCCGACCCCGTATTGAACACCACCACGCTTTCTTCCGGTTTGATCCAACCCGAGGCAACGAGTTGTTTAGTTGCCTCAAGTGCCGCCGCGCCTTCTGGGCAAAAGAAAATGCCGCTGGCGCGGGAATACTCTCGCACTGATTTTGGAATACCTTCCTCCGCAACTGCGACCGCAGTGCCGTGGCTCTCACGCAGCGCGCGCAACATGAGAAAATCGCCGACGGCTTTGGGCACGCGCAGACCGCTCGCGACGGTTGCTGCGTTTTGCCATTCGGGCGCGTGCTCAAGGCCTTGCTCGAACGCGCGCACGATCGGCGCGCAGCCCTCCGATTGCACGGAAACCATGCGCGGCCGCCGCGAGTCAATCCAGCCGAGTTGTTCCATTTCTTCGAATGCTTTCCACATGCCGATCAAACCCGTGCCGCCGCCAGTAGGATAAATGATAACGTCTGGCAATTGCCAATCGAATTGCTCTGCCAATTCGTATCCCATCGTCTTCTTGCCTTCCACACGATACGGCTCTTTGAGCGTGGAAAGATCAAACCAGCCCTCGCGGTCTTTGCGTGCGAGCACTTGTTTCGCGCAGTCCGTGATGAGGCCTTTGATCAACTCGAGATGCGCGCCATAGAATTCACATTCATGTTGAAAGGGCTTGGGCACATCGATGGGCATGAAGACATGCGCTTCGATGCCCGCGCATGCGGCATAAGCTGCGGCTGCGCTGCCGGCATTGCCGGCGGAGGGCAATGCCACTTTCTTCACGCCTAATTCCTTCGCGCGCGAAACGGCGAGACTCATGCCGCGCGCTTTGAAAGAGGCCGTGGCGTTGGGAGACTCATCTTTAATCCACAAATTGTGCAAGCCAAGCTGGGCGGAGATTTTTTCAAACTGCAACAACGGTGTCCATCCCTCTCCCAAGGCGACGCGATTCTCCTTCCGCAAAACCGGCAATATGGGTTGGTAACGCCACAGGCTGGCTTCGGCATGAGACAGCGCCGTGCGCGGCCAGCGCGCTCGCAACGCTTTCATATCATAACGCGCGAAGAGCGGAGCGCCACAGGAGCACAGTCCAATGAGCTTATCGGTTGATTCGATTTTGCCGCAGCGGGTGCATTCGAGGTGGGTAAAATAAGAATACCATGTTGCGTGCTCGGCCATAGCGCCTCCCTTCTTTCGGGAATTTAGTTGTTTGTGGATTATCACAGAAAGTGCGGCAGAACATGCAGAATTTGGGATTGGATTGCAAGCACACAATACCGGCGGGACAAATCAGGAATTGCGAATGAGAGAGGAGGCTTGTGGCAGGCATAAAATAAAAAAAGCTGGCGCGCCACGGGGATGGCACTCCAGCTTTGGCCTAAGTTGGATCGTTCCCCCATTTTCCCCCGACCCTACGATCTCTTCCCCGAATTACACCTATATAGTTGCATTTCGACTGAAAAAAGTCACGGCCAAGATCGGCTTTTTTTATCGTCGAATAGATTTTCGGAGGCAACTGGAAACAAAAAAGCCCCAATGACGGGGCTTTCGTTTGTTGCAGCAAGCAATTTGGTTAAAAGAAGTTCTCGCGGAAATCTTCGATCTTCGCTTTCTCCTTCAAATCGGCATACCATTGCGTGAAGGCTTCTTGTTTGGCGCGATCGAGCAATTGTTGGCGAATACCTTCTTTTTTCGAAGTATAATCGACTTCGTCAAATGGGTCTTGGCTGACAAGCTGCAGAATATACGAGCCGCGCTGGCCCTTCACCGGTTTGGAGATTTGTCCGGGCTTGAGCGCGAATGCCGCGCCGATAAAATCCTGGTCGCGCCCGATGCCGGTTACATAACCGGAGCGCGTGAAAGGTTCCGTGGTTGCAACATTCAAAGTGTCACCCACCGTGGTCG
Source organism: Candidatus Zhuqueibacterota bacterium (assembly GCA_013361015.1). Classification (GTDB taxonomy): domain Bacteria; phylum Zhuqueibacterota; class Zhuqueibacteria; order Zhuqueibacterales; family Zhuqueibacteraceae; genus JABWAN01. The sequence continues at coordinate 5,022 of JABWAN010000184.1, forward strand.
AGTCCAATGCGGTCGCACCTTTTTGCATCAAGTCGGCATAGAATTTTCCGGCAACTTGATCCGCGACTTGTTTCCACCGTTCCGCCAGAAGTTTGGATTCGATTTGTGTCTTGACTTCTTCTAGCAGCTTGATGTGCTCGCCTTGCGTTTCCAACACGCGCAGCACCAGCAGGCCTTGCGGGATTTCATAAGGGTCGCTAATGCTGCCGCTCTTGTTTTTGAAAATGAAGCGTGAGGCACTGCGATTCATGCCGATGCCGGGCACGAAACCGGTACCTTCCGGAAAGAACGTGCTGGTTTGCGCCTGCAATTTTTCCAGCTTTAGTGTTTCCTCCCAAGTAGTTTCTTTGGCGTGGGCGGCGAAATAATTGGCGCTGTCTTTCGCAGCGGAGATGGTTTCAGCGGAAGCATTGAACTTTAAGAGAATGTGGCTCGCGTGCACTTGCTCTCCGTCGTTCTCGTTTTTCTTCTCCAGCACTTTAATGAGATGCAAGCCGAACGCGGTCTGCACCGGGCCGAGCAAATCTCCGGGCTGCCCGCTGAACGCCGCCTCTTCGAATGGTTTCACCATCTGGCCACGGTTGAAGAAACCCAAATCGCCGCCTTTGTCGCGATTGGATTCATCTTCGGAATATTTCTTGGCAAGCTCGCTAAAGTCTTCTCCGCTCAGGGCGCGCTCCTTCAAAGTGGCTGCCAGATCATGCACTGACTGGCTGTCCCTTTGTGTGGGGCGCGTGGAGAAGGTGACGTACTCGATTTTGCGCTTCTCCGGCTCTTTGAACTCATCTTGATGTTCGTTGTAATACTTCTCTATCTCTTTCGCGTCCACGGTTGCGCCGGTTTGGCGGTATTTGTCCGCAAGAAAGAGAACGTACCGCACCGTGATTTTCTGATTGCGCTTGAGATATTCGTCTTTTACCTGGCTCTCCGTCACGGTCGCCGACGCCTCGATGAGGTCTTGGAATTTTTGATACGGCAATGCGCCACGCATGTAAGATTCCACTGACTGCCAGAAGGGTTGCAGTTGTGCGTTGGGATCGCGCAGCGCCGCTTGATATCTGCCGTAATCGAATTCGCCTTTTTCATTCTGAAAAGACGGATTCTGTTTGAGAATCTCGGGCGGAGCATCGAAAATATAGTGAATCACTTCACCATCCGTGGCTTTGAGGTCACGCTTGCGAATTTCTTGCGTGACCAACTCGTCGCGCACCATGTTTTCCCAGACTTGATTGCGCAGAAAATCCAACTGGCTTTCCGAAGGATCAACGCCCGAACGCTTGCGCATATTCTCGATTTCTTGCTCATAGGCATTGTAGAACGTCTGCGCTTGCAGCGCCTTGCCATTGATCTTGCCGATCGTGGTATTCTGCGTTTTGATGCCGGTGACATCCATTCCCCAATCGAATATGATCGTGCCGATGAACGCGACTACCAAGACGAACAGGAATATCTTTGTGTATTCCCGCATTTTTCCCATTACCGCCATGACTTCATCTCCGAGAGTTAATCTCCTGCCACGGTTTGAGCACGCCGACCGACCGCCGGGCAGGCAAGTTGAAAGTTCAAAAAACTTTGGGCGATTTTAAAGCCGAAAAATATAGTGGCGGGCCTCTTGATTTGCAAGATGTTTTTCCGGCATTTTCAGCAGTTTTACCATGCTTGACAATGTAACGGCGGGCGCGTATATTCGTGCCTTGCAAAACGTCCTGCTAGCGGCCATGGCGCCTGCAACAGCAGCAGGAAGCTTATCGCCATCATCGCACTCTTGTGAATCATGGAAAAATTCGAGCTGGTTTCAGATTATAAACCCACCGGCGATCAGCCGCAGGCAATTCGAGAATTGACGGAGGGCCTGCAACGCGGCGAGCAGCATCAAACTCTACTCGGTGTTACCGGCAGCGGCAAAACCTTCACGCTCGCGAATGTGATTGCCAATATCAACAAACCGGTGCTCGTCATTTCGCACAACAAAACGCTCGCGGCCCAACTCTATGGCGAGTTCAAAGGTTTTTTTCCGCGCAATGCCGTGGAGTATTTCATCAGTTATTATGACTATTACCAGCCCGAAGCCTACGTTCCCGCCACCGATACTTACATCGAAAAAGACACTTCGATTAATGATGAGATTGATCGTCTCCGGCTCAAGGCCACGAGTTCGTTGCTGTCGCGGCACGACGTGCTGATCGTGGCTTCGGTTTCGTGCATCTACGGCTTGGGCGATCCGGAAGATTACAAGGCCGAATTGCTCATGCTCGAGCGCGGGCAGCGCATCGAGCGCAATAAAATTCTCGAACGGCTCGTCGATATGCATTACACGCGCAATGATTTTGATTTTGCGCGCGGCACGTTTCGTGTGCGCGGCGATGTCGTTGAAGTTATACCGGCGTATGAGCGCGAGGCCTATCGTATCGAAATGTTCGGCAATGAGATCGAGTCCTTTGCGCAGATTGACACCGTGACCGGCGAGATTTTAGGTGAGATTGAGAGCGTGGCGATTTTTCCTGCGAAGCATTTCGTCACGCCGGAGCACAAGGTGCGGCGCGCGCTGCAGCTCATCAAGGCCGAGTTGGAGGAACGCCTCGCGCTATTTCGCGAGCAGAACAAACTACTCGAAGCGCAGCGTTTGGAAATGCGCACCAATTTCGACTTGGAGATGTTGCAAGAGATCGGAACCTGCCACGGCGTCGAGAATTATTCACGCCATCTCTCCGCGCGCACCGCGGGGCAGCGGCCATTTACTTTGCTCGATTACTACCCGCAGGGATTTTTGACGATCATCGATGAGTCACACGCCACCATTCCGCAAATCAACGGGATGTATCACGGCGACCGCGCGCGCAAGGAGACGTTGGTCGAGCACGGCTTTCGTTTGCCTTCGGCGTTGGATAATCGCCCGCTCACTTTGCCGGAATTTGAGGCGCTCGTCGGCCCAATGATTTACGTTTCCGCCACACCCGCTGATTATGAATTGCAAAAAAGTAAAGGTGTGATCGTCGAGCAAGTTATTCGCCCGACCGGCTTGATGGATCCCGAAGTCGAAGTACGGCCCATCAAAGGGCAGATCGACGACCTCATCGGCGAAATTCGCAAACGCGTGGAGCAAAGCGCGCGCGTGCTCGTCACCACGCTTACCAAACGCATGGCCGAAGATTTGACCGA
>JABWAN010000185.1 GCA_013361015.1 Candidatus Zhuqueibacterota bacterium
TCCATCACCACCTCGATCTGCATCGAGGATTCGGGCGGCCCGTGGCGCTCCTTGCGGATCGCCCAGGCATACATCTTCTCCGGCACGTGGCCGAGCGGCGGAATCTCCCCGAGCTCGTAGAGACTCTTCGGGTTCGGTCCCGACGACTTCATGGCAACGGCCGACATACCTCGTCCTCCCGGCTCGACGGCTCGCGCCGTACCTTCGGCACTCTGCCCCAATGGTTTTTGCGGCGCAACATATAGCTGTTCCGTGGCGCGCCGAACCCATAACGCTGACAGGGAACTCGGGTTGCGGTACGATCCTGCGGTGCACCCCGGGGCCAATGCGGGTGCAGGGAGGACCTCATGCTGGGCGTCGAGAGCATCATCGTGCTTCTGATCGTCGGAGCCATCGCGGGCTGGCTCGCGGGCCAGATCGTGCGCGGCTACGGCTTCGGCCTGGTCGGCAACATCGTGGTCGGCATCGTCGGCGCCTTCATCGGGGTGTTCGTGCTGAGCCGGCTCGGCGTCCTGATCGGCGGCGGCTTCATCGCCGCGATCATCAATGCGACGATCGGCGCCGTGATCCTGCTGGTGATCATCGGCCTGTTCAAACGCTGAAGCGCGGCGGCCGGCTTCCGGCCGTCCCCGCCCGGCCTTGATGTCCGTCATGCCGCCGCAACATTCATGTTGCGCGCGTGGCTTCATCTCAACACGAATATTGAACTGCGAGAGACAGCGCTCTGGAAATTGCCCATGACGAGTATAACGTAAATCTCTAATTGCGGCGGCAAGCTTTTGCTGCCCCAAACATCGTCAAATTTACTAAAACATGCAAGAACTGCCTTGCGAAGTTTCAACCCTTCGCAAGGCTTTTGGGTCACTTGCGATTCAACTTGTCGCGTGCTTGATCGATAGCATCAAGTATGCGCTTGTTGTAGCGATCTTCCTTCTGAACTTCTTCGAGAATCTTCAGCGCTTCGGCGTAGTTGCCGCGTTGATTCAATTTGACCGCCTCGGCAAAACGCAGGCGGACTTGATCCGTGGCGAAGTCCTTCACCTGTGCATTCAAACGTGACTCGGCGTCATAGAGATACTTTTGCGCCAAACCATAGCGCGGATCAATTTTGATGACTTCATTGAAATAGCTTACCGCCGTGCGATAGTCACGCGCCAAATACGCCGTGACGCCCTGCTTGAATTGCTCCTGCACGTTCATTTGGTTCTGCAGCTTGGTGATTTGATTCGTGACTTCCGTACGCTGGCTCGCACTCAAGCCGCCGTCGCTCAAAGCCTTGTTGTAGGTTTGAATGGCTTCGCTAAATCTGCCCGCCAGTTCCGCATTGCGCGCTTTCTTCAACAAATCCGTGACGCGATTATCCAACTCGCCTTTGGTCTTGACGATCAACTCTTGCAGGCGAGTGTTTCTCGGGTCGCGATTCAAGCCGACTTCCCATTGCCGTACGGCTTCGCCGTAATCGCCGGCATTGAAATATTTCATGCCCAAATCGACCTGTGATTCGATGAACAAGCTGTCTGCTTCGCGTTTGGCGCGCGTGGCGGCAATGCGCTCGCGCTCTTCCGCGGCAATGCGCTGTTGCTCTCCAAATTGTTCCAGTGCTTTTTTCGCCCAGATTTGCGCATCCTCATCGCCGGGGAAAATGCGCGCCGCTTCATTGAAGGCAATTTGCGCCGCGAAGTAATCGCCCTTCTCAAAATAGATTCTGCCGTCTTCCATGCTCTTCGCAAACGCGGCCTGGTCTTTCAAATGCTGCTCGCGTGCGATTTGTTTGGCAATGCGCTCGTTCTCCCTTTGGCGCAACGCTTCGAGCAATTCTTGTTTCGTTTTGCCAAGCTGCATGGTCATGGACACGCGATGTTGCGCGCCGAACACCCCATCTTTGTCATCGTTGGAATACTTGCCCAGCGCGTAATCGATCTGAAAATTTTGATAGGCCACGCCGCCGCCATAGGTCAAACTGGAACCGTTCATTCCCACTCGCAGCATCGCACGGCCTTGATAGACGTATTCGCTGCCAAACTGCACGCGATTGCTGCTGCCTTTAGCTCCGCTTTGATAGCCCATAAACAAATTCACCAGATTGCCTTCTCCGCCGATGCGCAAAGGCTTCACCATGCCTGCGCGCATCAAGCGTGGAAACGTATCGGTCTCGTCGAGCATGCGCAGTTTCGGTTCGATGAGATTTTGCACGGCAAAACCCACTGCCAGATTTTCCCAAACGCCGTCCAGTTCCGGCTTGTAGAGCAGCCCAAAATCCAACGAAACACCGGAAGCCGTGAGATTGGAAAAGCCCGTGCGATCGAGTTTGATCGCGCCGCCGAGCGCGAGCGACCACGGCAGTTGTTTGGAGTAAGAGACGACAAACTGATCTTGCCCCCAAGTTGCGGTTCCAGTTTTCAAGCCCGACTCGTCGGCCTGTTGAATATCGCCGGTATCGAGGTGCAACCATGCCACGCCAAACGTGCCAATTTCCATGAAGGGATGCGCATAGCCGACGAAATGGTACTTCGTGCCTTCCAACAGATTGGCATAGAACAGCACCGCGCTTTTTCGCTCCAGAAAATCGAGACCGCCGGGATTCCAATAAATGGAAGTGGCATCTGCCGCCATCGCAGCCATTGCGCCACCCACGCCGATAGCACGGGCGCCGGCGCCGAATACAAAAAGCGGCTGCGTTCCTGCGGCCGGTTGTTGCGCCAGCAGCGGCACTGCCAACAAACAACTGCACAACAAAATCCTCATTGCGCTTTGAGAAAGCACTCGCTTTGCACGCCCTTGCGCCTGATTCTTGGTTGTGGGTAACATGGTTTTATCCTGGCTCAGTTGAGCTGCTTGATCTAGAAGAATGTTGAGCTTCATTTCACCACCGCGACTTTCGTCGTTACCGTACCGGTCTTCGTTTTGAGAACGGCCAGATACACGCCGTTTAACACGAGCTCTCTATTTCCGTTCAGTCCGTTCCATTCAATAAATCCCTTGCTGAAACCGTCGGTCCGGCTGCCGGCACGGCCTTGCGGATCGCTTTCCTTGTAAGAGACGGCATACACCAGCTCGCCCAACAACGTGTAGATCCGGAAATCCACCTCCGAATCTTGCGGGAGATAGTAATTGAAGCTCGTTTTAATCTCGCCCTGCCTATTCGGCGCGAATGGATTCGGGAAATTGTAGAACGACCGGTCGAATTGATCATCAAACAACACCGCAGCCGCGGAGGTTAGCTCGCCCGTGGTCAACGTGACTTTGATGGGGTCGTACGGCGCATCTTTATTGTTCGCGGCCACATCATCGCCGCTGCGCAAACGCAGATAGAAGTTGCCCGCGGTGGCATTGTCTGCCACATCTACCAACACGTCAACCACTTTGAATGTGCCGCCCGCAATCGTGTCCGGAGAGGCAAAACTCAATGCTAGCGGATTGGTTGCCGTGACATTGTCCAGGCGGCCCAATTCCCTTTGCGAATCGTGTCCAACCACACGCACGCGCTGAATCGCCGCGTTCGGCGCGAGTTCCTTGCCATCGCGGTCCTGCACATAAAACTGCATCGACTTCACCGTGATGTCGCTGGAGCCTTCGTTGCCTTCGTTGCGCAACTCCAGCACCATGAGCGGCACGCTTTGCTGCTTGCGTGCAACTGGGCCGCCTTTCAAATCCGCGGCTGATCGAACTGACAAGAACAAGTCTTCCGTGCGTATCGAAATGCTCGTGCGATCGGTGCTTACTTGCGCCGGCTGATTGGTATTCTCATCGAGCGGCTTTTTACGAATGATTACCGCGATTGCATCCAAGCCGGTGGAGAGCTTGTTGCGCGCTTTGACCTGCCAAACCACGACGCCGTTCATCGAACTTTTTACCAACGGCTCTACGGTGCTGTAGCCGCCGCCCGTGGGCAGGAATAGTACAATACTGTCCGTTTCCACCGCTTTTGCCGTGCCGTCGTTGATGACGCGCGCCGTAATGGAGAACAGTTGATTGGTGCTTGCGACATAATCGATCGCCACAGAAGCAGGAGAGGTTATGCTTGCTTCCACGCGCAAATCCGCGCGTGCGACCACGTCCACAAACAGACTGTCGGAACGATTCGCAAGCGGTCTGCCGCTATTCGCATCCTTAGCGTTGACGTTGACAAACAAGGGCTGCGAGGAAATCGCGGCAATCGGCGCTTTCAACCGCCACACCATTGATTCTTGCTGATCCAATAAGCCGCGCCGCTGTATGCGTTCGCTTTCGTTTACAAATTCGAAACCGCCCGGCACTTTTAATTCCACATTGACATCAGCCAAGTTTGAGCCACCGACAACGGCTTGTACCCTAAACTCTTGCAAGGTACTCAATATGCCGTCCGTCGCTCCGCCGGGCAAATCAATTACCGGTTTAGATACAAACAGAGTGCCGACACTATCCGTGCGCACGGTTAATTTTTGGATATATTGCTCGATACCGCGATCCCAAGCCGCGTAATCGCCCGAGTTTTCATCGCGCGGCCGGTTCAGCAACTCTAAGCTCAGGTCACTCGAAGGCATGGGCACGTTCGGCGCTTTGGCACTCCATTGCACCGAGCCGGTTTTTCCGCTCAAGACGATTACCTTCACCTCCGGCTCCCCTGGAGTAGTAACACCAGTTTCACCCAATTGCAGACGAACTTTTATGGAGTCCAAAACTCCTGCTGCGCCTTCATTGCCCACGGTCGCACGAATCGTAAAATCCTGTTCGAGCGAAAGCTCGCCCTCCGCTCCGCCGGATTTTAAAATATCCGCTTTGAAGCTGATCAGCGCGCCTTGCACCGTAGTCACCCGAATGCTGTCACGCGCGGTCACGGATGAATCCGTACCAGTCAGGCCGTTCGCGATGACATAAAACCAAAGCGCGTCTTCGCCGGAAGCCGGAGCTTGCACATCCCAAAAGATTTTGTCGCGGCTTTCAATCGGCTGCACTCGGCGGGAGCCGGCGCGAAAAGCGTACTGAGTATTCGGCGGCAACACCAATGCAATACTGTCTTGTGACAAGTCGGGGCTTGAAGAAACCAACGACTCAATTCTAAAACTCTGCGTCGAGGAGAGCACGCCATCGACGGCTCCCTCGGGTGAAATGATCGCGGTGCGATTGATGCGCAAATTCGACCTCTCCACGCGCACGGCCACACTGTCTTCCTCGTTCGCCAATTGCGCATTCGCGCGATTGTTGCGATCAAGTGGCGGTTTTGTGATGCGCGCATAAAGCATGGCGCTCGTCGCATTTTGCGGCGCGCGAATGCTCCATTTCACCGCCTTGTCCACTTCGAACGACTGCGTGATCACGCCCGCGGGTTCCTCGACGATGAAATCCGGCGGCGTGAACAGCGTCGCTTCACCTTGCTCGTCAACCTCCGCCGAGTTCTCGCGATTGGTCACGAGCGCGGTAATCTCGAACAACTGATTCGTGGTCAGATTATCAAAGGTCGAGCTTATGTCGAGCGTGAGCTGTGCGGGTAATTGAATGCGAATTTCATCCGTGGGATCGGCGCTATCCAAAATTTCCGCGGGGCCGCCGCTGCGCGAAGCCGTGGCTGCAAGAATGCGCGCCGTGAAAATTTCTTGCACATTGCCCGCAGTCGGCGCCGCGGCCGCGGTGATCGTGAAGCGTAACGTCGCTTGCTCGCGCTGTGGAATCCGCGCAATCGTCTGCTGCGCATTCGCAACTTGCGAATTGCCGTTGCTCGTCAATTCCACCAAAACGTTTTCAACATCTTCAACGAGACTGCGGTTCTCCACCAGAACTTCGAGCGCAAATTGCTGCTGGGTATTCAGCAAGCCGACGTTTGTGCCGTTGAAAGAATTGTACACGTCGATCAAGCTCGTCTGTTTGATCTGCACCGTCGCCGTGGTGGTCACCGTAATTTGACCGTTCATCGTTGCAAGGCCGGCTTGATTGTTATTCTCATCCTTCCAATCCAACGCCGCTTCCAGCGAAGCCACGCCGCCGCGATCGCCGGTGGAAGTGACGGTGTAAACTAGTGTATCGATCTCACCGCCGTTCAAAAGCAAGCCGCCTTTGTGCAACAGACCGCTCGGGGCTTCGATCACATAATCGGATTGCACTTCCTCATTGACCTTGATCGTGAAATCTTCGCGCGCCGGCGGATTCAACACCACTGCGGCGCCGCCGGTATCTTGCACCACGACGTAAATGTACCACGGCCGATTGTCCGAACCTGGAACTTGCGGCTTCGAAGGATACACCTTGGCGATATACAAACCCGCCGGGCGCTGGACGATCACAAACTCGGAATCATCTTGCGGGTTCTCCACCGGCACATTGCCGCCGGTATTGCGCGCTTTCGCCGACTCAATCGTCGCCGTAAAAGTCTCGCGCGCGTTTTCCGTGCTGCTCGCGGTCACATTAAAGGTAACCGAGTTGAATTGCCCGCCTTTGACTCCGCCAAGTATGAAGCGTTCGGCAGGATCGATGCTGCTAGTGCCATCGCTCCGCAGGCGCACTCTCACACTATCCGCATGCTCTTGACCTAAATTTTCTACCACGACCTGCACTTGAAACGCTTGATTGAGATTCACGTTCGGCAGGTTCGGCGCAGAATCGGAACGCCACGCCACATTGGTCATGCGCAGGCTCGCCGCGGTTTCAACCTTTACGGAAGCATTGCCGCCGCTGTGACTGCGCAGATCGCCGCTGTTAAGTTCCACACCGCGAATCTTTCCGGTGAGGTTATTCACGTCCGAATCGCCGCCGGATTTGCTCACTTCGAAACGCAGCGTACGCGTTTCATCTTCGCGCAAAACGTTCCCGCCGCCTACGAACGCATTGGGATATTTAATCTCATAACCATTCGGCGAGGAAAGATCGATGCGCGTTTGCGTCGTGTCGGCAAAATCGATGCGCACGTCGCTCTCGCCGAGGTTCTTCACACTCATGTCCACGAACCACGGCTGCGTTTGATTGCGCGTCACTGCCGATTGCGAAGGCGTGAGGCTGAGAATCTGCAGCTCGCCGGGATTCTGCACCACGAAACCGCCGCTGCTGCCGTCGCTTTGCACGGATAATTTGTTTTGATTGGATTGATCCGTCAGCCACGCACGACCCACCACGGCCGTCGGTCCGGTTTTGATACCCGTGCTGCGAATCTCGAAACGCAACGAGTCCGTGGTTTGCGGCGGCAAGGTGACGCTATTTAGACGCTGGAAGCGCGTGGGCCTTGCGATATCGTACTCGCCCGTCACATCACCGGCATTGAGCAATTGCACGCGCGCGCTGTCCAATGACACGGCAAAGCCGCCGTTGTTGCGCACCGCCATCACCAACGCCCAATCTCTTTGCATTTGCCGCGTCACGTTCGTTTGCGTCGCGCGCATGCTTACGACCTGCAATTGCCCCGGCTGCGTGACTTGCACGCTGTCGCTCAACAGCAAATTGTTCGAAAAACCGTTGCCATTCTGCAAGCCGCGCAGCTCCACCGTGACCGGGTACTTTCCCGGCGGCATGGCCGCGGGAATGGTGTTGCTCACGAAAGTCAGCGTTGTGTCAATATTGGGCGGAATGATTGGGCTGAAGTTCAAATCCACGTTTGCTTGAAAAGTAACGCCGCCGCCGGTAAACTGGATACGCGTTGGTGCCAACAAATTCAAGGTCGCGCCGCCGGTGTTTCTCATTTTGACTTTGAAAGCATACGCTCCGGAGATATTCGGCGTCTTCGGCTCAAGACTGTTGCCGATATACGCAATGCTCGGCGGCGACTGCACAGTCACTGCCGTCGTGCCGTTGTCCAGTCCCACTCTATAGGCATTGCTGTTCGTTTCCGTGGCGCCCGCTTTTGCCCAGAGTTGCAGCACGCCGGTGTTCTGCCCCGTCGTCGTAACATTGAAGCGCAAGCTATCCGTGCTCTTGCCCGCCAAAATCGTTGAAGAAGTGCCCAACCAGCTTGGCTGATGCAACGTCGCGGTATATCCCGATTGAAAAACGTTGCCAATGCGGAAGCGCAAGCTTGTGCTATCCGTCTTCAGCGCAACCTGGCTCTCACCTGTGTCCTCGACGACCACAAACACCTGCCATGCGCGCACCTGCCCACTAGTGATAATCGCTTGCGAGGGCCGCACGGATCTTACCTCGAGCCGTGCCGGCGATTGCGCAAGGATGGAGCCGGTACCAAGCGTGGAAGTCACCGTGCGATTGCTATTCAGCTCCG
>JABWAN010000186.1 GCA_013361015.1 Candidatus Zhuqueibacterota bacterium
TATGACGAAGCAGCCTAAAAGTGTTCACGCCGGCACTCTTGCCGCAAAGGTGCTCGAAATCATGGAAGAGCACGACATCATGCAGATCATCGTGGTCGATCACGAGCACCGGCCCGTGGGCATGGCGCACCTTCACGACTTGTTGAAGGCGGGTGTGGCGTGAAGCGTGGAGCAATGGAGTATCGGAGTGTTGGAGTGTTGGAGTGCTGGGATTCCCTTACTCCACTACTCCAACACTCCATCACTCCCGTATTCGAGAGGGGTGTTTAGATGGCTGCGAAACCGCTGCGCAAGCGCATTAAGAATTGGTTGATCTTTCAACTCGTGCGTTCTTTGATTAAGCTCGTGCGTGTGCTTCCGCGTCGTGCTGCGATAAAGAGTTTTGATCGGCTCGGCGCGCTTGCCTTTCTGCTCATTCGCAAAGAGCGCGAGAAGACGTTGCGGCATTTGCGGCTCGCTTTCAGTGCGCAGCAAAGCGAGGCCGCGATTTACAATCTTGCCAAAAACACTTTTCGTGCATTGGGCAGAAATGCCGCGGAGGCTCTGCGCTTGCCGCAACTGCGGCGCGACGGATTTCAACAGCTTATTCACTTTGTCGGTCGCGAGCATTTGGATAAAGCTCTTGGCCGCGGGCGCGGCGCGTTGTGCATCACCGGCCATATCGGCTGCTGGGAATTGATGGCGATGTTTATCGCTTCGCACTATCCGCTCGCAGTTGTCGGCGCGGCGATTTATGATCCGCGCTTGGACGAGCTCCTTGTGCGCGAACGCGAGCAAGCAGGCTATCGCACTTTTTCGCGCACGGCGAGCGGCACGCGCCAAATTCTGCGCTGGTTTCGCGAGGGCGGCGTGCTCGGTATTTTGATTGATCAAGATACGCGCGTGGACGGAGAGTTTGTAGATTTTTTCGGACAATTGGCGTATACTCCCGCAGGGCCGGTGGTGCTCGCTGAGCGCACGGGAGTTCCAATCGTTCCGCTCGCGATGCGCATGAACGATGATTTCACTCACACGGTCGAGGTGCGCCCGGAGATCACATTACAAAAAACCGGCAACGCCCGCGCCGACCGCATTGCGAACGTCGCGAAATGTTCGAAGGCGGTTGAAGCGTTCATTCGCGCGCACCCGACGCAATGGGTGTGGATGCATGAGAGATGGAAGACGAAGCCGCAGACTTTAGCAGAAAAGCAATTGGCCACAGAATGACACGGAATTTCATAAAAAAAAATCTCTGGGGCAAAGCGTTCGGCATTCTTGCATTGTATGTGTTGCCGGCTTGCATCGGTTGTCAATCCGCACAAGAGCCGGCGCCGAGCGCGACCAATGCCGAGGGCCCGGATCAAGAAGGCTGGAACAGCAAAGTCACGGTGACGAGCAACGGGAAAATTGCCGCGCACGTGCAATACGGTCACATGGAAAAATATTCCAAAAAGCACCAAACGCAATTCGACGAGGGCATTGCGGTGGATTTTTATAACACCAAGGGCGAACATACTTCATTCTTGACCGCGGAAAAAGGGCTGCTCTTCGAAGATACAAACGACGTAGAGGCTTATGAAAACGTCGTGGCGAAATCCGACAGCGGCATCACGTTGCGCTCGCAAAGACTCAAATGGCTCAATCGCACGCAGAGAATCGTGACCGACGATTTCGTCACCATCACTCGGCCGAATGGCGATATGTTGCACGGTCAAGGTTTTGAATCCGATCAAAACTTGAAAAACTGGATTATCAAAAAGCCTTCGGGCGCCACGCAGAGGAAGTTTGAATTGCCGAGGAGCACGCCGAGGCCGTTGGAGCAAACAGCGGATAGTAGCGCACAACAACGTGAATGATAGATCGCCGCATTCACAGTTTGAAGGACTCCCCCTCTCACATCGTCACTCTTCTAGAATGACAATCAAGAGGAGGCGCAGTTTTAAAAAAGTTTTAGCTCATCAAAACGCGCACATGAAGACACAATACGCGGTTGCTATCCTCATGCTGTTATCATACAGCGCCTCCAGTTACGCGCAAACCGAGCCGGGCAAGCTGCGTTTGGAGCACGCGGATTCGTTGCGCGGCATGGAAGAAAATGGCGTGGCGATCATCGAGGCGCTCGGACACGTCAAGTTTGTGCAAGACAGCGCGACGCTCACGTGCGACCGCGCGCGCACGATACAATCCGAGTCGCGCACGGAGTTCATTGGCAATGTGATGATGCACGACGGCCCGAAATGGCTGCGTGCCGATCGTGTGATCGCGTATGAAGATCAAAAAATACAGGAAGCAATGGGGCAGGTCGCGCTCGGCGATCAAAGCAGCCAATTGACGGCGCGTTTCGTGCGGTATTATCAACGCACGGAAATTGCGATTGCCGAAGAAGAGGTCGCGATCACAAACAGCGAGCATCGTGTGCTGCTCACGTGCGGCCAAGCCGAGTATCAGCGCGCAACGGAATACTCCAAAGCTACGATTGCGCCGGTGCTCATTGAGTTTGATTCGCTGCAGAACGAGAATATGCGCATCAGCGGCGAGGTGATCGAGTTGTTCGAGGGCGGCGCACGCGCGAAGGTGACCGGCAAAGTTGAAATCACGAAACAAAAGACGCGCGCGCAATGTGAAGAAGCGGAATACTTTCGCAAGGAGGGTCGAATGGAGCTGCGCGTCAATCCGGTTGCCTGGCAAGAGCGCGACGAGTTGCGCGGTGAGTTGATCGAGCTGTTTTTGGAAAATCAAAGAATCCGTCAGGCCAAAGTCACAGGCAAGGCAACGATGACTTCACCCGTGGATACCGCGGCAGTTGATTCGGCTTCGAATGGCCAACGGCTGAATTCGCTTTCCGGCGGCAAATTGACTCTGCAATTTCAAGACGAGCAAGTCGAGCGCGTGCTCGTGGAAGAAACCGCAACCAGCGTTTATTATGTCATCGAAAAAGGCGTGGAGCAAGGCATGAATCGCGTGCAGGGTGATCGCATCACGCTGTTTTTATCAAATAAAGAACTCAAACGCATCGTGATAGCGAGCGACCCCGGCAGGTCCAACGGCAAATTCGTGCCGCCGGGTTTTGCGACTGAAACGAAGGTAGCGGAGCAGAAAACAAAATAACGTTGTCATTCCGGAAAAATCTTTTTTAGTTTAAGCTTCGTGCCCGGCGCTTGAAAAGATTCTTCCTGCATGACATGTGCAAACGAGAGTGTGGCACTTCCCATGTTGCGCGCAGAGAGCTTAGTCAAACTTTATAGCAAGCGACGCGTCGTCAATGACGTCTCCATTGCAGTCGGGCAAGCGGAGATCGTGGGTTTGCTCGGACCGAATGGCGCGGGCAAGACGACCACGTTTTATATGATTACGGGCATGATTCGCCCCACGGGCGGAAAGATTTTTTTAGAAGAAGACGAGATCACGACGTATCCGATGTACAAACGCGCGCGTTTGGGCATCGGCTATCTCTCGCAAGAGCCGAGCATCTTTCGCCGGCTCACGGTCGAGCAGAACATTCTGGCGATTCTTGAAACGCTGCCGCTTTCGAGCCGCGAACGCAAACAGCGTTTGGAAGAACTGCTGGAAGATTTGGCCATCTCGCACCTGGCGAAGAATTACGCGTACACGCTCTCGGGCGGCGAGCGCCGGCGCGCGGAAATTTCGCGGGCGTTGGTGACCAAACCGAAATTCATTTTGTTGGACGAACCCTTTGCCGGCGTGGATCCCATCGCCGTCGAAGACATTCAAGAGATCGTACGAAGCTTGAAGCAAAAAGGTATCGGTGTTTTGATCACGGATCATAACGTACACGAAACTTTGTCGATTACCGATCGCGCGTATTTGTTGTACGAAGGCACGGTGTTGAAGGCGGGCACAACGGAGTTTCTCGCCAACGACCCGGAAGCGCGCAAGCTCTATCTCGGCGATAAGTTTCGTTTGGATCGTTAAAGGACTTTTTACAGAGGCTATCGTATCATGCTGAATTTGTCGCAACGCATTACCCAAAGGTTACAACAATCGCCGCAACAAGTGTTGCTCTCGTCGTTGTTGCAGCTTCCCACCGTCATGCTTGAGCAAAAGCTCAAAATGGAGATTGAGATCAATCCCATGCTCGAAATGGTCGACGAAATGGAAATGGAGACCGAGCAGGAAGAAGAAATGGAGCTTGATCTGAAGGAGGAAGAGCCGGAAAAAGTCGCAGCCGAGGAAGAGAAGCGCGACGACGAAGAGTATGAGGCCGAGGAAGTCGAAAAAGAAGAGATCGATTGGGAAGCCATCATCGGCGATGAGGAGAATTACGAACAGCGCGCGCCCCGCGATAACAGCGCCGAAGTGTTCGAGCAGCAAGAGGCCGCGCTGGAGAACCTTCCGGAACACCTCATTGACCAATTGCACCTGTTGGAGCTCGACGAGGAGGAAATCACCATTGGCGAGTTTCTGATCTGGAGCATTAATGAAGACGGCTATCTTTCCTGCTCGCTCGATATCGTGGCGCAGAATCTAAACGTGCCGCTGGAAAAAGTCGAAAAGGTGCTGCGCTTGATTCAGCACTTCGAGCCGGTCGGCATCGGTGCGCGCACGCTGCAGGAATGCCTTACGATCCAATTGGAAGAGCGCGAGCCGCGCGACGAACTGGCGCTTGAGATCATGAAAAACCATTTCGACGATTTCAGCAACAAGCGCTTTGAAAAAATCGCGAAGAACCTGAATATCGAGCTTGATGCAATTAAAAGCGTCATCGAGGAAATTTCGCACCTCAACCCCAAGCCGGGCGAAGGGTATTTCTCGCCACATCACAACGTCGTGGTGCCCGATCTCACGGTGGAGCGCGACGAGAACGATGAATTCAGAATCATCCAACACGATTCCAATGTGCCGCATTTGCGCATTAACAACCGCTACAAGGATTTGCTGCTGAAAAAGGCCACAACCAAACAGCAGACGCGCGAAGCGAAAGAATTCGTAAAGAAACGATTGGAGTCCGCACGCTGGCTGATAAATTCCATCCACCAACGCCGGCTCACGATCTTGCGCGTCATGGAAGCCATCGTGGAAAAGCAGCGGGAGTTTTTCGAATACGGCCGCGAATACATCAAGCCGATGATCTTGAAAGACATTGCCGACGAGATCGGCATGGACATTTCCACGATCTCACGCGTCACCAACGGCAAGTACGTGCAAACCGAACACGGCGTGTTCGAGCTGAAGTACTTTTTCAGTGAAGGCCTCAAACGCGACGACGGCGATGACATTTCGAATCGCCGCATCAAGCAACGCATCAAAGAAATCATCGACGTCGAAAATCACCGCGATCCTTTGAACGATCAAACCATCGCAGACTTGCTCAAGAAAGAAGGCTTCAACGTCGCGCGCCGCACGGTGGCCAAGTATCGCGAGCAGATGATGATTCCAGTTTCGCGTTTGCGGAGAAAAATTTGAACACTGGAGCAATGGAATAGTGGATGGTTGGAGCAATGTTTTGAAACAGTCCATTGCGCCAATACCCCACCAATTTATCAATTCAATAATTCGCTTTGCAACTAGAGTGAGACGACATGACAACCCCTTTTTCTGAAGTGATCCACGCGACGACGATTCTGGGAGTGCGCCACCAAAATAGCTGCGTGCTCGCCGGCGATGGCCAGGTCACCTATGGCGATGCCGTGCTAAAAATGAACGCGCGCAAAATTCGCAAGCTCTACAAGGAGACTGTGCTCACCGGCTTTGCGGGCGCAGCCGCGGACGCGTTCGCGCTGTTCGAGAAGTTCGAGCAAAAATTGGAACAGTATCGCGGCAACTTGAGCCGCGCGGCCGTGGAGCTTGCCAAAGAATGGCGCACCGACCGTTTCTTGCGTCGCTTGGAGGCGCAGCTTATCATCATGGACAAAGAAAAAACTTTTCTCGTTTCCGGCACCGGCGACGTCATCGAGCCTGATGACGGCATTATCTCCATCGGTTCGGGCGGCGGCTATGCCATGGCCGCGGCGCGCGCCCTGGTGCGCTACTCAACTTTGAACGCGCGCCAGATCGTGGAAGAAGCGATGAGCATCACCGCGGATATTTGCATCTACACCAACAAGAATCTGGTGATTGAAGAACTGACTTACTAAGCTCACGGCTTGAGAGCTTTGTCATTGCGAGAGAATTTTAGAAAGCAGCTAGCCCGCCTAGTGCGCCGCACTCGAATGACATCCGGAAATTAATCTTAGAGGTTTGTAAAGGGAACGCATGGACGAATTGCAGACTTTGACGCCGCGCCAAATCGTGGCGGAGCTGGACAAATATATCATCGGGCAAGACAATGCGAAACGTTCGGTGGCGATTGCATTGCGCAATCGTTGGCGCCGGCAACGTGTGGGCGACAAATTGCGCGAAGAGATCATGCCCAATAACATTATTCTCATCGGCCCGACGGGCGTGGGCAAAACCGAAATCGCGCGACGGCTTTCCAAGCTCGCCAATGCTCCCTTCATCAAAGTAGAGGCTTCGAAATTTACGGAGGTCGGCTACGTCGGCCGCGACGTGGAATCCATGATTCGCGACTTGACCGATTTGGCGGTCGCGATGGTGCGCTCCGAAAAGACCGCGACCGTACAGGAGCAAGCCGTACAACTGGCCAATGAGCGCCTGGTGGATATGCTCATGCCGCCGTTGCGCTCGCAAGCCACGCGCGTCGTCACTTCTCAAAGCGAGGCGGAAGAAGCGGAAAGGGCCATGGAAGAAGAGGCGAAAGAATTGGAAAAGAAGCGCGAAAACTCGCGCGAAAAGATTCGCAAGAAATTGCTGAACGGCGAGATGGAAGATACAATGGTGGAGATGGACGTGGCAAGCGACGGCATGCCGATGATGCAGGTGATCACGCCCGTGGGCGTGGAAGAGCTTGGGATCAATCTGCAGGATATCGTCGGCAATCTTTTTCCCAAAAAGATGAAACGCCGAAAGATGAAAGTTTCCGAAGCGCGCCCGGTGCTCACGCAAGAAGAAGCGCAGAAGCTCATCGACATGGAGCAAGCCGTCAAGGAAGCGATTAGCCGCGTGGAAAATTCCGGCATTGTGTTTCTCGACGAGATCGACAAGATCGCGGGCGCGAAGAATACTGCCGGCCCGGACGTTTCACGTGAGGGCGTGCAACGTGACTTGCTGCCCGTGGTGGAAGGCACCAATGTGTTTACGAAATACGGCATGGTAAAAACGGATCACGTGCTCTTCATTGCGAGCGGGGCGTTTCATGTGTCCAAGCCTTCGGATTTGATTCCCGAATTGCAGGGCCGCTTCCCGATTCGTGTGGAGCTGAATAGCCTCACGGCGGACGATTTTGTACGCATTCTCACCGAGCCGGAAAATGCATTGATCAAGCAGTACATCGCATTGCTGGAGACCGAAGGCGTCGAGCTGGTTTTCGATAAAGAAGCGATCGCGGAGATCGCAGCGATTGCTTCGCGTGTGAACGATAAGATGGAAAACATCGGCGCGCGGCGCTTGCACACCGTGCTCACGGCGTTGCTGGAAGACATCCTCTTCGACGTCCCGGACCAACGCAGTGGCAAAATCAAGATCACGGCAGAGCTGGTGCAATCCTCGCTGAAAAATATCGTCGAAGACGAGGACTTGAGCCGATATATTCTGTAGAAAGGCTCGCAGCATTGCAAATTTCGGATTGAAAATTTGTAATCTAAAATTTTCAGCTCCGTTTTTTACGATAACCGATTAGCTTTGTGCATTGCAAATGGCTGACACTCCACTAGCGTCGCTCGAGGAGGAAATGACCGTCGTAAAGTACGACGCGGTTTTTCGCGAGCAATGGGAAAACTTCGTGACACAATCTTCGCAAGGCACGTTGTTTCATACACGTGCCTTTTTATCTTATCATCCGCCCGAACGCTTCGAAGATGCGTCTTTGCTCTTCCTCAAAAAGAAAAAATTGCTCGCAGTTTTGCCCGCGGCATTGGTGCAGAAAGATGCTGCGTGCACGTTGGTCTCCCACCCCGGCGCGTCTTTCGGAGGGTTGGTCGCCGCTCCTAACTTATCTTTGCGTGACTGTGAAGCGCTCGTCGCCGCGCTCGTGCAGCACAGTCGTGCACAGAACGTGGTTGCCGTCGAGATTGCCCTTTCTCCTCTTTTCTATTGTCCCCCAATCAACACCGAATTGGAATATGCCTACTATCGCGCGGGCTTTCGCTATCAACGCCGCGAGCTGACGCAAGCAG
>JABWAN010000187.1 GCA_013361015.1 Candidatus Zhuqueibacterota bacterium
CTCGAAGCGGTCGTGGTCGCGGTGCTCGCCCTGTTTGGCCTCGCGATCTGGGCCGTGCGCAACAAGCGCCGCTATCTCGCACTCGCGTTCATGTGCAGCGTACTCGTCGTCGTCGGCTATTCGACCTACTCTGTGATTTTCATTCGCTCCACGCTCAATCCTGAAATCGATGAGAACAATCCCGACACGCCTGCGCGCTTGGTGAGTTACCTCAATCGCGAGCAGTACGGTGACTGGTCGATCGCCGAACGCACCGCGCCGCTTTGGGAATATCAAATCAAGAAAATGTACCTCCGTTATTTCGGCTGGCAATTCATCGGCAAGGGGACCACGCTTGACGAGCAGGGCCGCATTATCGAAACGATCACGCTGCGCGGCCTGTTCGGCCTGCCTTTTATCCTCGGCTTGCTGGGCATGTACTATCACTTCCGCAAAGATTGGCGCCACGCTTTGCCGATCCTGACACTCTTTGTCATGACCGGATTCGCGATCATTATCTACCTCAATCAAATCGACCCGCAGCCGCGCGAGCGTGACTACGCCTATACCGGCTCCTTCTTTGCCTTTGCTTTGTGGATCGGTATTGGCGTTGCTGCCATACTGGAAACGCTGCAAGAAAATTTAAAGCCGGCCAAAGCACCGGCAAGCAAGAGCAGCACGGTCGTTACAAGCTCAGGCCGGGTCGTGGAAGCCTCTGCGAGCGGAGCCGGCTTGGCGCTGGCTGCGGCGATCACATTGTTGCTGCTGGTGGCGGTGCCCATCAACATGTTTGCTTTTAATTATCACTCCCACGATCGCGGCGGCAATTATGTGGCGTATGACTACTCCTACAATATTCTGCAATCCTGCGAGCCGAACGCCATCGTCTTCACCAATGGCGACAATGACACCTTTCCGTTGTGGTTCCTGCAATATGTCCACAATATTCGAAAAGACGTGCGCGTCGTGAATCTCAGCTTGCTCAACACCAATTGGTACATCAAACAGCTTCGTGATGACGAGCCGAAGCTGGCCCTCAACATGTCGGAAGGCGAGATCGAGCAAATTCAGCCACGCCTTTGGGAGAAAAAAAATGTCACTCTTGCCGTTCCGAAGCCGGTGTATGAGAGTGCTTACTTGGAAGCCGTGAAACTCGATCCGAGTTTGCCACGTGAAGAAAACCCGACGTTGCGCTTCGAAGTCAAGCCGACGCTCAACACGCCATACGGCACCGCCTTGCGCGTACAAGACATCATGATCCTGAAGATTTTGCAGGATAATCAATTTCGCCGTCCGGTCTATTTCGCCGTCACGGTTTCGCCGGAAAACAAGATCGGTTTGGATCCGTACTTGCGTATGGACGGCCTGGCCTTTCGCATTATGCCGATTCGCAACGAGCGCCGTTTGCTCGATCCCAACTTGATGTGGACGAACATCAGCGAAAAGTTTTTGTATCGCAATCTCAACAACCCAAAAATTTATTACGACGACAACATCCAGAGCTTGCTGCAAAATTATCGCTCCGCCTTTTTGCACCTGGCACAGTTCCATCTCAGCCGCCGCGAGAATGCCGAAGCGCTCAAAGTGTTGGATCGCATGGGCGAAGTCATGCCCGAAAAAGTGATTCCCACGAACGAACTGCGCGTGAGCGAAGCAATCGGGTACATGTACATGCAAGCCGGTCGCCCGGAAGAATTGGATCGCCGCTATCATGAGTTCGTGCAGCGCGAGTATGCGAATTTATCCGACCAAGACAAACTCGGTTTTGCAGATTTGTTCGACTATCGCGGCAAGCCTGCGCTTGCGGAGTCTTTGGTGCAAGAGCTGATCAAAAAGAATCCCAACTACTCTGAAGGCTATTACTGGCTCGGGAGATTTTACAGTAAGCGGCGCGATACCCAAAAGGGCATTGACTTGATGAATCGCTGGCTGACGAAAAATCCCGGCGATCAACAAGCGAATGCTCTTTTGCAACAGCTTCGTGCGCTCGCACCGAAAGACTCGGTGCCCAATTCTGCGGGCACGAGCGTGCGCAGCGATTCCGCGGCGCAGTGATGCGCTATGCTTTTCGACCGCGCCGTCAAAAGTCATTCTTAAGGACTCCAGTTGTGTGAAATCGTCTTTCCGCACTGAGCGCAGCGCAGTGAGGAATCTTGAAGGTGTAGCACTGTCGAATCGAGAAAGATTCCTCGCCCCGTGCGCAAGCCCTGCGGGAAGGACAAACTCAAACGATTTCACACACTCTGAACTTTCCCCGGTGCTGAACACGAATCTCAGCATCAGTGCCGGGGACGGTTATTCTTGAGAGACGTCGCGCTAGGCGCGAGTAAAATGCCTTCATATCACTTTAATAGACGTTCCTGCCTTTTGTTGTATGATTTCATCGCCCTTGGTTTCCATCATCATCCCACACTGGCGCGGGGCGGATATTCTGCTGCGTTGCCTGCAAGCTTTGCGTGAGCACACCCATACTCCGCACGAGATCGTCATCGTTGACAACGGTTGCGACGACGGCAGCATCGCGCTTGCACAACAGCGTTTTGCGCACGTGAAAATCGTGGCCGCCGGCGATAATCTTGGATTCGCGAGCGGTTGCAATTTTGGATTGCGCGCCGCGTTGGGAAAATACGCCGTGCTCCTCAATAACGATGCGGTCGTGACGCCGGGCTGGTTGGAGCCGATGGTGCAAGTGATGGAACGAGAGGCACAGATTGCCGCATGCCAGCCCAAAATTTTGTCGTTGCCCAATCCCGGCTACTTTGACTATGCCGGCGCGGCCGGCGGGCTGGTGGATTTTCTGGGTTATCCTTTTTGCCGTGGCAGAATCTTCGCCACGATCGAGCCGGATCAACACCAATACGATGAGCCGGCGGAAATTTTTTGGGCAAGCGGCGCGTGCTGCATTTTGCGTTGTTCCGTGCTCGCCGAGACCGGCTTGCTCGACGATGCGTTCTTTGCGCACATGGAAGAAATCGATTTGTGCTGGCGCATGCACCTCGCGGGCTATCGTGTCACCGCCGTGCCGCAAGCGTGTGTTTATCATCAAGCCGGCTCCACGCTGCACGCCGCCTCACCGCACAAGACATATTTGAATCATCGCAATGCGCTGTTCTTGTTGTTGAAGAATTATGAAACACTCCTGCTTTGGGTGATCTTTCCGCTGCGGCTTTGGCTCGATATCATTCAAGCAGTGCGCTTGTTGTTCACGTTCAACGGCGCGCATGCTGTAATGGTGTTCCGCGCTGTGGGAGAAGTGTTGTTGCGCCTGCCCGAGCTTTTGCGCAAACGTCGCCAAAGCCGCAGGGTTTGCCGAATTTCAAGTGCCGCCATGCGCGCGAAGTTTTATCAGCGCAGTATCATTTGGGAATATTTCATTCGGCGGCGAACACGCTGTTCGGAATTGGCGCTTCGTATCAAGTGATTGCCCTCCGCAAACGGTTTTCTCAAGCACGGCCATCGCCCGCATTGCGAACCTGCTGCCCCGCGCTTGCAGAGACGTTGTCAGCAAGATATATTGATTAGCAATACATCGTTTTGCAACGCACCGTTGGCTCCTTCTCCAAAAAGGTTTGCCTCTTGTCTATGCTGGAACACCGCTCCTGTCCTCTTTGCCAAGCAGATGAAGCGGAAAACTATTTGCGCGCGCCCGATCGTTTTGCGCTGGCGGAGGGCGAAGCATATACGCTACAACGCTGCCGGCGATGCGGCATGATCTATCTCAATCCGCGACCCTTTGAAGCAGACAGCGGCCGCTATTACCAACACGCAGAGTATTTGCCTTTTGCCAGCGTCGCCTCGCCGCGCTCGCTCATGGAGAAATTATATGCTGCGCTGCGTCGCGTTAATTTGCAATGGAAGAAGCGTCTCATCACACGTTTTCGCGACCGTGGTACAATGTTGGACGCCGGCTGTGGCACCGGAGAATTGCTCGCGTTCATGCGCGCGCGTGGCTGGCAAGTGCGCGGCTTGGAACGCGACGCCGCGGCCGCAGAATGGGGCAGAACGCATTTGCAGCTTCCCATTCAAACCGGCAGCATTGATGCGATTGCGGACACGCCGGAGACTTACGACGTGATTACGATGTGGCATGTGTTGGAGCACGTGTATGACCCTGGCGCAGCGTTGCGCACGCTTGCTCGCCTTTTGAAAAAAGAAGGCGTGCTCATTGTCGCAGTTCCCAACATCGCGGGAGTGGATGCCAAGTTCTACCAGCAGCATTGGATCGCACTCGACGTGCCGCGCCATGTCAATCACTTCTCGCTTTCGTCACTTGCGCGCTGTGCGGCACAGCAAGGTTTCACTTTGCGCCGGTGGCAGCAATTGCCGCTCGATGCTTTCTTCAATGCGCTGCTGAGTGAGCGTTTGCAGGCTGCGCACCTCCAATCTCCGGCCTGGCTTATGCCCTTGCGCTTGTTGCGCGCGGGAGCCCTTGCGCTGGCCTCGTTACTGGCCGGCAGCCGCACCCCCTTCACTTCTGCGCCTGCGGGTGCGACCCTCGTGGCCGTCTTCGAGAACGTGCTCATTCATCGCGCCGCCGCCGACGCCCTCTCCGCCTCCGACGCTGCCGAGGAGGTCCTCCAGCGCCTCCACGGATGGACGCCGCCCGGCTTCTCCGCCCCTCTCGTCGCCGCCTCCCGCGGCGAAACCTTGGAGCTCGTTCCCGACCCCGAGCTCCTCATCTACCACGTGAACCTCCAAACCACCGTCGCCCTCCCCACGAAAAGCGATCCCCGCCGCATCTCGTAACCCCAACCGCCGTCATCCTCTGCTCTGCCAATCGGCAATCGGCAATCGGAAATCGGCAATCGAAACATGTCCTTCCCCACCCTCATCCAAGGCCCGGCCATCGTCACCCACAACGGCAACACCTACCGCTCGAAGGGCGACATCACGGTGAAGCACTCCCGAGACACCTTCGACGTGGAGACCGCGCTCCACGGCAAGATCGACACGCGGCTCAAGAGCCAGAAGTTCGAGATCTCCTTTCAGCCGGACGGCGCGCTCGCCGGCCTCGGGGGGCTCTTCCCCTGGATCGCCGGCACGGCCATCGGCGACTCGATCTTCACGGGCTCCGCCCTCCCGCTCGTCATTCAGGGCCGCGACGGCAAGAAGCTCACCTTCGCTCGCGCGGGCCTCTCGAAGATGCCCGCGATCCGCCTGAAGGCCACCGACACCCTGTTCGGCGACATGGCCTTCACCGCCCTCGCGCCCCCCACCGTGGACCTCGACGACGCCGACGCCTGGCACGCCGTGGCCGCCAACGCCTTCTCCGACACCACCTTCGACGAGACCAAGGTCAAGACCGCCCGCTACCTCGCCGCGTACGGGGCCGCCGCGCCCTACGACGCCATCGCCTCGCTCGACGGCTTCGAGATCGAGGTCGCGATGGAGACGCAGAACATCGAGGTGGACAGCTACGGCCTCGTGGACGTCATCCTCAAGAGCCTCCAGGCCACCGCCAAGTTCATCCCCTACGGCCTCACCGTCGAGGAGATCACCGCCATGATCGCCCTCCACGACGAGGACGCCATCCTTCCCGGCGACTCCCTCGCCAAGGCCGACACCGACCTCGTCATCTCCGCCGCGGACGTGTTCACCGCCACCCTCCACAAGGCCGGCGTGCGGTCCAGCGACCTCGCCTGGGGCGTCGGCAAGCCCCGCGCGGGCGAGCTCGCCTTCTCCTCCCGCCGATCCTGGACCGCCGGCACCGCGAACCCGCTCATCACCCTCACGATCCCGGCCTGACCTTTCTCCTGGTAGGGGCGGGCCTCCGCGCCCGCCCTCTGCCAGTAGGAGGCGCGGCCCGCGCCGAACCCAACCCATGAACCCCCCTCTGTCATTCCGAGCGTAGCGAGGAATCTCTCCCCGTTTCCCGATTTCCCGATTTCCCGACTTCGCGATTCTCCGCCATGAAAATCACCCTCGGCACCTTCGTGCTCGCCGGCCGCGTGCCGGAGGAAGCTCCGCGCGACCTCCGCATCGAGCCCGACGGCCAGGTGCAGACCGCCGGCTTCGTCCGCGCAGCGGCCGGCCGCGCGTGGAACCGGGGGAACGTCGTCACGCGGATCTCGTTCACCGTGGCACGTCAGCACACCGACGTGCGCGCCGCCCAGAACTTCCTCCTGGACCACGAACTCGATTGTCCGGGCGACGGCCTCCTCACCTGCACGTCGAGCGCCGAGGGCGCGGAGAGCGTGCGGTATCTCCCCGATGCGGTCCTGCAGCGGCCGAAGGGCCATCACACCGGCGCCACCACGTTCCACGACTACGTGGTCCTCGGCGGTCGGCTCACGCGCCAGAAACCCTGACCTCCCATGCCCACGCTCACCCGCAAACGCATCCGCCTCGGCATCGACGCCGACAAGGGCGACCTCGTGAAGGACCAGCTCACCGGCGCCACGCCCGAACTCTGGCGCGGCAACGACGTGCAGTTCGAGATCGGCATCCTCTGGAACTCCCTCGTCGCCGACATCTCCAACCTCGCCGACATCACGCTCACCCTTCGCGCCACCGATGCCCTCGGCGACCTTGCCGCCCAGAAGAGCGTCGCTGCCGTCGAGTTCTCCACTCTCACCGACGCTACCTGGGCCGACAAGACCGCCCAGCACGTCCTTATCCCCCTCACCGCCGACGAGACCAACCTCGCCCTCGGCTCGGGGGTCAAGGAGAAGACCTACCACCTCGTGGTGGACGCGCGAACCACCGACAGCCCCGCCCGCACCATCACCCTCGGCGTCACCACGCTCAAGCTCCGCGAGGACGGCGCAGGCTCTGCGGGCACGCCCCCGACGAATGACCCGCTCTACCTCACGATCCCCCAGTCCGATGCCCGGTACGCCAGGAAGATCGGCGCGCCGGGCGAGGTCCAGCGCTTCGTCTCCCCGAACGGCCGCTGGGCCTATGACGTCGGCGTCCGGGACGACGGCTCCAAGATCGACGACATCACCGACCTGGGCGCCTAGCCAGGCGCCATCGCCAATTTCCAATCGCCAATTGCCAATTGATTCAGCCATGAAAACTCCCCGTTCTCTTTTTCTGTGGAGGGCCACGCTCCGTCGTGCCCTCGGTCTCTGCCTCCTCCTGCTCACTGCTCACGGCTCACTGCTCACTGATTTGCGCGCCGCGCAGATCACGGTGGACGTCGTCGTGACCAACGCGCCCGCCTACGGCAACACGTTCACGTTGAACGGCGACCTGCGGGCATGGGTCACGAATACCCCGGCGGCGCGCCAGGCGCAGGTCTCCACGAACGGTCCCTCGGCAAACGCGACGAACTTCTTCAACTCCATCGCGACCACGCCGTTCTCGAACGGGGTCATGGTCCTGCAGCCGAGCTCGAACGTGGTCCGCCTGGTCGGCCCCGCGAGCCTGGCCATGACGGCCAGCCTGCCCGACACGTCGTGGGGTTACTTCACGGCGACGACGAACACCAGTTTCGCGATGACGGGCCTCCGCCTTCCCTTGGCGAGCGAGCCCAGCGCCGCCGTCCGCACGAACCTCGCGAGCCTGCTCGTTCAGGGAATCGGCGACTACTCGAGTAACCGCTTCCCCCTTGGCGTGCTGCCCACCGGAACCATCACCAACGCCCAGGAGCAGCTCGATGCGGTCACCGGCCGCGTGGGGACGCTGGAAGGCCAGACGAACCTCTGGAACGGCGCGGTGACCAACGCCGGCAACGGCCTCACGCTCTCGCCGAACTCCCTCGCGGTGGATTGGGCGATGAACAAGCTCACCAACGACACGCTCTACACGAGCCTCGGCGCTTTTGGCGCGACAAACGCGGCGCTGCAGGTGCAGATCGGCGCGCTCGCCTCCACCGGCAGCGTCAACTCGGTCTGGAACTTCCTCGGCGGCCGAACGAACGCCTGGGACGCGAAAGCCGAGACCTCGATCACCAACGGCTTATGGACGCTCGACGGCGGCACGCAGTACGTGAACTCCGCCATCGCGGCGATCCCCGCCTCGCTGACCAACCTCTCCACGTCCGTGCCGTTCCTCAACGCTTCGGTCAGCAACAAGACGGGGACGATCAGTCTCGGGTCAGGCGTCTGGACCAACGCGAACCTCAACAGCGCGACACTCTCCGGCTCTGTCACCGCGCCGGATGCATCCAGCACCGCTCCGAGTGCCATCGCGAATGTGGGGACGCTCAAGACTCTGTTTCCTTGGGCGCAAAGTTACTACGTGAGT
>JABWAN010000188.1 GCA_013361015.1 Candidatus Zhuqueibacterota bacterium
TGCGCCTGTGCGAACAAGCCGAGCATGAGGCCGTCAGGCGCGCCCGTGGATTCCACGCGGCCATCCGTGCGCAAAACATAGGGCGGATTGTGCGCACCGTTGCAGTACGTGATTTCGCCCGTGGCGGTATCAAGAATGCCATAAAAAATCGTGACAAACGTTTCCGCGTCGCCGTTCGCGTGCAACATGCCATTGACATGCCGCAAGCATTCGTGCGGCACCATGCCGGTCATAGCCGTTGCACGCAAGAGCGTGCGGCTCACCGCCATGAAGATCGCCGCCGGAATGCCTTTGCCGGAAGCATCGCCGATGACGAACCCGAGCTTGCTCTCGCCGAGCGGGAAGAAATCATACAAATCACCGCCGACTTCTTTGGCCGTGAGCATGTGCGCGTGCAGCTCGAAATGCGGGCTGGCAGGAAAACTGCGCGGCAAGATGGATTGTTGAATGCGCCGCGCTACGTCCAGTTCGCGTTGCAAAGCCACGAGACGATCACGATCGCGCGCGGCCTGCTTGCGCACTAGCGCATCTTGAATGGTTTTCTTTATGGTGATTTCGAGGTCTTCGAATTCGATGGGCTTGGTGATGAAATCAAATGCGCCGCGATTCAAGGCCGTGCGAATGTTTTTCATATCGCCATAAGCAGAAACGATGACGGACCTGATGAGCGGGAACTGCTCGGCAATTCTGGAAAGCAGCGTTAGTCCGTCCATCTCCGGCATGTTGATGTCCGTGAGCACGACGTCGATCGCGGCATCTTCGTGGAGCTTATTGAGCGCAGCCACGCCGGTGCCGGCGAAAGCAAATTCCAATTCCTTCTCCCGTACTTGCTTGCGAAACTTCTGGCTGACCATCAGCTCCAAATCGGGTTCATCGTCCACGACGAGAATTCTGGTTGGCATGTCATCTTCCTTGAAATCAGAAATGAGTCTTTGGGGCGGGCAGAGCAAGGCCGCGGCGTTGCACCACCCTCACACGTAAAGTCGATGGGTTTCAATATAATTTCGGATGCCTTCCGGCACGAGAAAGCGAATGGAGCGGTTTTCTTTAACGCGGCGTCGAATTTCGGAAGAGGAAATATCGAATACTGGCGCGTGCAAATGATGATAGTCGGCAGGTAGAATCGGTTCAAGCTGTCCAGGCTTTTCCACACGCGGATAAACCACGAGCCGGGCAAGCTGCAAGATTGCTTCCGGTTCGCGCCAAGTGTGAAAGTTGGTCAAACTGTCTCTGCCGATGATGAGATAAAATTGCGCGTGCGCCAGTTCGCTACGCTGTTTCAGTGCACGCAGCGTGTCAATCGTATAGGAGGGCCCGGGGCGCTGCAATTCCAATGTGGAAATTTCAAAAGCGGGATGGGAGTCCAGAGCAATTTGCAGCATGGCGAGGCGATGTTGCCACGGTGTGAGTTCCAGCCTCTGCTTGTGGGGCGGCAGCGGCGTAAGCAAGAACCAGACACGATCCAGGCACAGTTCTTCGCGCGCCGTTTCGGCAACGAGCAAATGGCCATGATGAATCGGGTCAAACGTGCCGCCGAAGATACCGAGATTCATGGGAGTTTACCCTCGACCAGCGGGGATGAAAAGTAACGGTTTCCCGCGAATACATTGGCAATTTCACGGGTGCTCCGTTTTCGTGGGAGTAAAGCTTGTCACTTTCAGTTTTTCGCGCTGCCATTCGTGCTCAGCCGATCTTCAATCATTTTCAATAGCTCAGCAGCGCGCGCTTGAAACTTGGGCTTGGCCGGGTCCGCGCCGGATTCGCTCTTGCTGGCTTCACGGCGGTATTTGTCCATGAGCAAATGAATCGCATCGCGGGCCTCATCAAACTTGTCGAGCTTGTAAAGAATCTCGGCTTTATAAAACAGCGCGGGTTCGGCGTATTTCGTGTCGTAAAACAACGCGAGCAGATCGTCAAAATACACCAATGCGGATTCATAATACGCAAGCTTGCGATAAAGATCCCCAGTGTCATAGTCCTTCTTTGCGAGTTTATTGCGCACTTGTTGAAAGTAGCCCTCCACTTCCGCTTTGAGCTCACTTTCCGGATAGTCTTCCATGAACTTTTGAAACTCTTCGATCGCCTGCCAGGTGTATTTCTGATCGAGATCGGATTTGGGCGAGAGCTTGTAATAGGACAAGCCGACTTTGAACTGCGCATCGTCGAGATATTCGCTTTTGGGGTAAAGCCGAATCAGCTTTTTATATTCTTCGCCGGCGATAATATATTCTTCCATGTGGAAGTGGCATTCCGCCAGATAGAACTGCGCCTGGTCCACAATGGCGCTGCCGGGAGCATTCAGCGTGATGATGCGAAATTGCGTGCGGGCTTCGAAGTAATCATGCTTTTCGAAGAGCCGCATCGCGTAAGCGAGTCTTTCCTCGGTGGTCATGTTCGCGCGCAGCTTGCTGCCGCCACACGCAGACAGCGCCACGCAAACGCCGAGCACAAACATATTCCGCAGCACAGAGGACACACGAAAGGAGAAGCTTCCAAACACTGTTGTGCAATGATTCATAGCTGGCATCGTCAAAATCCCTATTGACTTCGTAGTGAATAAAAAGCGTAAACGATTGCGCCCGTGGCCACCGTTAACAACGCAGGCTCCAGCCACGATCGGCCGTTCTCATTTGCCTGCCAGACGCCCGCGGTGAAAGACAGGGCCGGGACTTCCAATTGTTCCGTGCTGACGTTCAGCGTGTCAACGCGGCCTGCTTCCAACACGCCTTGAAAATGGCTCTGGCTTGATTGCACGTCGCGCAAGTCCAAATCAACTGCGATTTTGGTTTTGCGTTGCACGGGCGCGCGGCGGAACCAGCCGGGCTTGGACAATTTGCGATAGTGCACTTCACACGCGACGATTTTGAACTGCACCGCGACGCCCGCAATATTCTGCCGGTTGGTATCAGATTGCGTGTACACGCGCCGAGATTTTTGCGTGAACGTTTCGACCAAGCTCGTGTATAGCATGCGCTCCGGCGACTGCGTCTCCAAAGAGCGGTGCTCGAGTGTGAGCATCTGTGCGCCGGCCCGGGCGATGATCGAATCTGTCCGTACGGCAATTTTAACAAAGAGCCGTTGCAGCGTTTCCACATTGCTCGCGCTCGTTTGCGCGCAGGCGGCATGCGCAAACGACAACGCGGCAATCAAAATGAAAAGTAAAACGATCTTGCGCACGGTCGTAATCTCAGATGCGAAACGCGACGGTCAAAGCATGAATAAAGCGGTGGTCGCCCAACTTGGTGCGTTCTCCCACAATGCCGTAATTAATGGCCCAGTGCGAATATTGCGCATGGGCAGCGCGCGCGCGTGGCCAGTTGAGATCAAGCAAACCAATACCCGCGCTTATCGCCGCCTGCTTGTCTTCGAGTTTATAAAAAGCCCCGAGCCGCAAAGCCAAAAGCGAAAACAGGCCATATTCCAAACCCCAATGTGGCTCGCGCCGTACCATACTGCCGCCGTCCTCCACGACATTGCGCAGATCGAAACTTACCGTGGTGCTCGGTTGCGGGCGGTAACTCAGGCCCAAGTTGACGCTGCTGGTGACGATGCGCTCGGGATGATCGCGTTGATTGTCCATTCCGCGCGCGGGCACAGTGAGATAACTCACGCCTATTAACACGGTGCGACTCGGCGCGAGCGCAATGCCATACGAGGCGAGCACTTTCCATGTTCTCTGCTTCGCGTTGGGCGACTTGATATAGTACAAACCCACACTTCCGCCGACGCTTACGCGATCGGCGAGACGCATGCGCAACGCGAGAACGTTATACTGATTGTCGAAGTAGCCAACAGTCTCCCACTTCTTCTCGGACAAAAGCGTGTAGCTCGTGGCCTGCTCGCCGACAATCGCGGATAGATCAAACGGCCCCGCGCGCAAAGTGATGCCTTTCAGCAGCAATCCAAGCGTTGCCAGTGTCTGCGCAAAAGTCTTCTCTTCTTTATTAAAAAACGAAGAGGTTTGTGAAAGTGCCAGCGCCGGAGTCAAAGGATTGAGAAAGAGCTGAAAGCCCGGGCTGCGGTCGAGGCGATAGCCGCCGGCGTTTGCAGGATTGTACAGGCCTGCGGCCAGCGCATCTTCCGCGGCTACATAAGCTCCGCCTAAAGCCAGCGGTCGCGCCACCAGCGTATTGGTGGTGAGATACAGATGCTGATCCTGGCAGAAGGCATTAACCACGAACACGGACAAAAACAACGCGGCGACACTAAATTTGACATGAACAAAACTACAAATATACTTGGCATGGGTTCGAGCATTCATATGTAAGACGATTATCACCTCTCAAACGCTTTGATACCGTAAAAAGAGGAGCGGAATATCTTTGTTCCTTCCGGTTCTTTCGTTGTGATACGATTGCGCGGTCGCGTGCGTAAGGCCGGCACACAAATGCTTTTTATGCGCGCTCAAAACTCTTGCAGGTATCGTTTGATGCACCTCAATTGCTTTCTCTTCCCGTTCCTTCGAATGCGACTCTACAAATTTACTGTAAAGGTACGGCAGCGCGAAAAAAAGCAGCAATATCGCCGCAAGTCCAAGACATGCCAAGGATCTTTCGCGCATGCGCCACATGCCGAGCAGCAGAACATTGATCGACACCACCCAAAAAGAGACCGCATAAACACTGGCGCCGGGCGCATATTGCAAGAGCTGCAGAAAGTACTCTTGCGTATAGCCGAGCTTGAGTGAGGGTGCGACCGGATCGTTGAAAGAGCGCGCGTATTCCAGCAACGCCCAAAGCACCGGCACGAACAGCAAATATCCCGTGGGCCAAAGCCTGCGCAGCGGAAGCACGGCCACGGCAAACAACGCAAAGTATACGGGCTGCATCAACACGAAAGCAAGCATGCTCGGCAAGCTCAGCCACAAATTCGAAGAGAGCACCGCGAGGCTGGCAACCAAACCGACGCTATAGCCCCAGCGCAATGATGGCCCAAAAGCTTTGTCTTCGAGTAAAAGCAGAAACGGAATAAACACCCAATAGGCCAGGAAACCGTAACTGAAGGGCGGGTAGGCCAGCGCCCACGGAATTGCGGTCATGAGATAGAGCAGAAGATTGCGCGGCATCAGAGTTTGACCTCTTTGCCGAGTTGCGCGGATTGATACATGGCCTCGATCACGCGCATACGCTCAAGGCTTTCTGCGCCGCTGGAAAGCATGGGATGGTCTTCGTGCAGGCACTGCACGAAGTGGCGCAACTCATCTTTGTAGGAAAGTTTGTAACGGTACGTGGGCGTTTCATCCAACTGCGGCGTGATATTGACGAGGCCTTCGTTCATGGCTTTGACGACGCGCAGCGGATTGAGCACTGCGCCGCCCTTGGTGCCAAAGACGTCGAGATATAATTTGTCCTGCGGCGTGAGCAGCGTCCATCCTACTTCCAATGCAATGGTGCTGCCGCCCTCCAGTTGAATGAAAGCGACCGCAGCGTCTTCGACTTCGAGCTTGGCGACGTAGTCATACGTGGCCGCTTTGACGCTCTTTACTTTTTTATTGCCGAACAGCCACAACGCCATGTCGAGAATCTGTATTCCCAAATCCATGAGCACGCCGCCGCCGGAATATTTTTTGTTGAACAGCCATGCGCGCTCGGTCCACTTTTCCTGTCGCCGCAGCCAGCCGCATTTCGCGTAAAAAATCTCGCCCAGTTCCCCGTTCTCAATGAATTGCCGGAGATTAATGACGTCGCGCCAAAAGCGAACGTTCATGGCGACCATGAGTTTGCGCTTATATTGCTTGGCCGCGCGCACCATTTGCTCCGCTTCTTCGACGGTACGGCTCATCGGTTTCTCGACGAGCACGTGCTTGCCGGCCGAGAGTGCGTTGATCGCGATCGCTTTGTGAACGTTGGTCGGCGCGCATATATCGACGGCATCAACGTCGTCCATTTTATAAATCGCCTCATCGTCCGTGAAATACTGCGGAATGCCGTAACGTTCGGCAACGCCTTTCGCACGGGCTTTGTGCGTATCACACACCGCAACCAACTCCACACCGGGAATTTGTTTCCAATTGGGAATATGCGCCACCTGTGCGATGCCGCCTGCTCCAATCACCGCTAGCCGAATCTTTTTCATGCGCTTCGATTTCTTTGCGTCGCCAAACTGTCCAAGTAACTTTGCAGAATGAAAACTGCCGCCAATTGATCGACGATTTGCCGTTGTTGTCGCACGGTTTTTCCCAAACCCGTGAGCGTGCGCTGCGCTTGCAAACTCGAAAGCCGCTCGTCCCACACGATGACCGGCACCCGCACATGCTCTTCAAGCGCGGCGACAAAAGCCCGAACTTTCTGCGACATTTCGCCTTCGGTGCCGTCCATGTTGCGCGGCAAGCCCACCACGATCAAGCCGACGCTCTCCTGCTTGGCAAACTCCTGCACGCGTTCCAATAATTCCCGCTGCGAGCGATAATGCCAAGTCTCACGGCCGTGCGCCATCAACAGTAATACATCGCTGATCGCGACGCCGACGCGCTTTTGTCCATAGTCCAAAGCAAGCACGCGCTCGCCGGACCGCAACGGCTCGGAAGTGGGATTCATCAATTTGGAAAATCAGATTGTTGCTAGTTGTTGGCGGCGTGCTCAGCCGGCTTGTCTTTCTTCTCTAATTGTTCATCATTCCAATCTTCCCAGCCCGTACCCAGCCGCTCACGTGGCGTAATTTCAGTGAGCGGTTGTTTGAGCACTTCCTTGAGCAGCTTGCCGGCTTTGAAGTGCGTTTTGCGGCGCGCGGGCACGTAAATGATCTCGCCGGTCTTGGGATTGCGCGCCTTCGGCTTGGGTTTGGTGGTCTTCACTTCGAACACGCCAAAGTCGCGCACCTCGATGCGAACTTCCGGATTCGCTTCCTCCATAAACTCGCGCAACGCAGTGAAAACGCCGTCGACAATTTTTTCGGTGAGATAGATTTTTTCGCCGACGATTTTGGCGGTACGCTTGGCCACATCTTTCTTGGTGATGGTGGTTTTCATGAGAGCTTACTCCTCATTTTGCGTTATCCCTTCCTCACGAAGAGAGGTTATCCCACTTCCGCCTCAACCCTCGGCTCGTTGGCGTTATCCATGCGCTCGATGCTGAACACGCCGTTTACTTTGCCGATCTTGCTGATGACTTGCGTGAGATGGTGCAGGTTTTTGACTTCAACGATAATGTTGCTGTGTACTAGGGAATTTTCCGCGCGCATTTCGATGCGCACGATATTGGTGTCGGTGTGCGCGATCGCTTCGCTCACGTCGCGCAGAAAGTTTTTGCGGTCTTCGCCGAGCAAATGCAAACACACCATGAAATGCTTGTCCGGCTCCACATCCCAATTCACTTCAATCACGCGTTCGGTGTTCTGCATGAACTGCAGCGTATTTTTGCAATCGCTACGATGGACCACCACACCCCGGCCGTGCGTGAGAAATCCCATGATCCGATCCCCCGGCACCGGCTGGCAGCATTTTCCGAAGGTGATGAGCAGATTGTCCAAGCCTTGCACGCGCACCCCCTTCGACACGCCCCGCGCTTTGCTCAGGAACTTCTTGAATAGGCCCGCGTTTTCCGGCTGGGCTTGCTCCTCGGGCAAAATTTTGCGAATCACGCTTTGCGCGGAAATCTCGCCATGCCCAACGGAACTATAGAGCTGCAGTTCGTCGCTCAAGCCAAACGTGCGCGCAATCTCCGCCAGCTCGTGCGGTGTCTTGTTGAGGCGCAGCCGTTTGAACATGCGCTGCAATATTTCTTCGCCCAATTTCTGGCTCTGCTCCACCATCGATTCCTTCATCCAGCGCTTGATTTTGGAGCGCGCCTTGGAGGTGCGCACGGAGCGCATCCAGTCGGGATTGGGCCGTTGGTTGGCGCTGGTAATGATCTCGACGGCATCGCCGCTTTTCAATTTGTGATTGAGCGGAACGATGCGGCCGTTAATCTTCGCGCCGATGCAATGATAGCCAATGTCCGTGTGTACTGCAAATGCAAAATCCACCGGCGTGCTGCCCACCGGCAGTTTAATCAAATCACCTTTCGGCGTAAACAGAAAGACTTCGTCTTGAAACAAATCGATCCGCAGGTTCTCCATGAACTCTTTGGGATCGTTGGTGTCGTGCTGCCACTCCAGCATCTGGCGCAGCCAGGCAAGCTGCTTGTCAAGCTCGTCGGCTTTCTGCTTGCCTTCCTTGTAGCGCCAG
>JABWAN010000189.1 GCA_013361015.1 Candidatus Zhuqueibacterota bacterium
GGGGCGTCGACGATGACACCGGCGGGGCGCGGGCCGGCGAGGGCTTCTTCCGCGCCGGAGACGCGGGTAACCACGGGCACGCAGCCGCGGGCCATCGCTTCGAGCATCGAGAGGCTCAGGCCCTCGAAGCGCGAGGGTAGCAGCAGCAGGTCGGCGTGGTCGAGGTGCTCGACAACGCCGTCGCTGCCGAGATAGGGATCGGGCGTGACGACCCTCAGGCCGGCGCTGCACGCGGAGGCGGCTTGGAGTTGCGCGAGCAGCGGCCCGGAGCCGACGAGGGTGAGTTCGAGTGGGACGCCGCGGGCGTGGAGTTGGCGGTGGGCCTCGACGAGGGCGGCGACGCGCTTCTGATGGTTCTCGAAGCGTCCGGTGTAGACGGCGCGGAGCGGGCGACCGACGGCGCATTGGCGGCACGGGGGGGACGCCGGGACGGGAACGCCGTAGGGGATGTGCTCGATGCGCTGCGAGGCCGCGGGGATGAAGGCTTGGAGCCGGTGGGCGATGTCGCGGCTGACAGCGACGACGGCGGCCAGCAGCGGCTCGTGGGCGGCGGTGTTCAGGCGGTCGTAGGCGATGTCGCTGTGGACGACGCCGACCGCGCGGATCACGCCGGGGAGCCGCTGTGTCGCACCCGCGACGGCGGCGAAGGAGGTGGAGGTGTAGGTCGGCAGCGCGACGACGGGCGAGTTGCGGAGCGCCGCAAGGGCGGCCGCTTCGCGCGCGACGGCTTCCGGCGTGTGGGCATCGCCGGGGACCACCCGGATGTGCGGGTGGCTCGAGAGGTCGCCCAACGTGCCGGCGTCGCAACTCGGCGGGCCGGCGCCGAGGAGGAGGCAGATACGCCAGCCCCTCTCGGCGAGGCCGGCGGCGAGGCGTTTGGCCCAGGTGGTGATGCCCCCGGTGATCGCGCCGTGGGGGAGGGTGATGAGGCACGCGCCGGGGTTGGGCGAGGGGGACGGGGGATGGCGTTGATCGACGGTCACGCCGGGGCTGCATCGTCGCGCGGGAGGGCGGAACTGGAGCGGCCCCCGTGACGCCCGGATTCTGAGGCGGGGGAGCGCGGGGCGTCGATATCCGGGATGTGACCGCGGGCGCTCCCACCATTCCGCCCGGCGCGGTGATTGCGCCGCACGCGAAGCCCGACGACGGCATTCTTGAAATGTGCATCGTCGATCCTTTGAGCGTGTGGAATGTAATGGTGCACGCGCCCAAGCTTTTTACCGGCACGATCGATCGCGCGTCCATCATTAGTTATCGGCATGTGACCACGTTGGAAATCGAGAAGCCGGGCACGATTCTCTTTCACGTTGATGGCGAGCCACAAACGTGCAGCGAGCGCTTGAAAATCTCCATTCTCCCGCACGCGCTTAAGGTGCTCACTCCCGCGCCTCCTTCCTCGCAACCTGCTCATGTCAACTGATCTCGCACTCCTCGTCTTCGTAAAATATCCCGAGCCCGGCAAAGTGAAAACACGTCTGGCAAAATCTCTGGGGTATGAACGCGCTGCAGAGCTCTACCGCGAGTTCGTTACTCTGACTTTGCAAAACTGTGAACAACTCGCGCAAGCGGCACACTTTGCGACTTTCACACCGCCGGAAAGAAAAGCGGACCTGCTCGCCATGTTTCCGGGCGAGTGGCATTGGTTCGAACAACACGCTGCATCGGACTTGGGCATGCGCATTCAGTATGCGTTCGAGACCTTGTTCAAGCTTGGCTATCGTCGCGTGCTCACCATTGGCACGGACAGCCCCTCTTTGCCATTGGCTTATCTCGAAGAAGCGGCTGAGAAATTGTTGGAATATGATGTCGTGCTCGGCCCGGCAGAAGATGGCGGGTACTATCTCATCGGTTTGAAAGTGGCGCCGCGCGAGCTTTTTGAGGGCATAGCGTGGAGCACGGAGAAAGTGCTCACCCAGACTTTGGGGATCATACAGCGTTTGGGTTTGTCCGTGCATTTGCTGCCGCAATGGTATGACGTAGATGACGTGGCGGCCCTCGAAAAACTCAGTGCTGTGTTGCCGAAAGTGAAAAGATTTTTCACGATTTGATCTTCATGCTACAAAGCGCCAATCGGCAATTGAGATTCTTGCGATTTTCACAAAAAGCAAAGACTTTTCGGTATACGGATTTAACGGATGAAGCGAATACTTGATCAAGCTCATCCGCTTGATCCGCTAAATCCGCTTACAAAATTCTTTTGGCTGCGGCTTGTCCGCCTTATGGGTGTCAATCGCTTCAATGAGCAGCACAATAAAAAGATGAGACCTGGCACGCACAGAAGGCCCTTAGCCTCCTTCCCGGGGAAAATTTTCGTGAGGAGAATCTTCACGCGCGCGATATGTGCTCAACAACGCCATGATTTGTTTCCACAGCACATCGAATCCCAATCCGTCCTCCGCGGAAAACATAAGCGTGCTTTGCAGCGGCAAATGTGCAACCGCGGAATTGATTTGCCGAAACATATCCGCGCGGTTTTTACTCGAGAGCTTGTCGGCTTTGGTTGCAACGAGCACCGTCGGTGTTTGCAGCGCAGCGAGCCAGGTGAGCAGTTCCATATCACTTTCCGCTGCGCCGTGGCGAATGTCGATAATGGCGAGCGCGCCGGTCAGAAAGGGAGATTGCGTGAAGTAATTTTCAATCAAGCTGCGCCAGCTCTCACGTTCAGCCTGCGAAACTTTGGCGTAACCGTAACCGGGGAGATCGACAAAATAGAACGGCTTAACCGTGTGCCCCTCCGGCTTGATGCGATAAAAATTAAGCTGGCGGGTTTTGCCGGGCGTGTTGCTCGTGCGCGCGAGATTTTTACGGCGCAAGAGTGTGTTGAGCAAGCTCGACTTGCCGACGTTCGAACGGCCACACAGTGCGATTTGTGGCAAGCGGTCTTTGGGAAATTGCGCTTGCAGCGCCGCGCTGATAACAAACTCGGCTTGAGCGATTTTCATGAGAACAGCACACCTCCTCCCTTCTGCCATCCTATAAAGAGACGAATCTCATAGCAGCGCACCCTGTGTTTGGCGGCAAATTCATTAGGCCTTCAAATCCCATGGAGATTCGAGCCTCTACACAGTTGCCTTTCTGCGGAGGGATATTAACAGCATCATTAAAAGTGCCGAGAGTACTGGCGCTAAGAATGCGAAGATTGCAGGACCTGCGAATATCAATGGGCCTGGGTTTGGTAATACGGGTGATAACAAACTTGGAAAACCAAGGATGAATAGGAGCGTCAGAGCAAAACCCGCGATTCCCCAAAGCCAAGCATGCTGCGATCTGCCCCTTGCAAATTTTGCGGCAAAAAAACCGGCATAGACACTGACCACGGCCAAGTAAGGAAAAACCCAATATGGAGCAAATGCAAGGAACACCTCTCCCTCTCCATTCCCCAAGACTCCCCAATACAGCCAGATGAAGCCAACTGTAAACAGAACCAAGATCATGAATCCTAGCAGAGCTAGGGTTGTGAGTTGTTTCTTTGTGACGGAATTGTCCATGGTAGTCCTAATAGCTCCTCTCCGTTCTAATCGTCTTCAGACATTTCGCCCCTTGGGGTTGCCGTCAACAAAGATTAGCATTCATCCGCGTTGATTAACGCTTCTAAGAATTATTCTGGCCGAGAAGTCAATTGACGGCGTGCGGCTGTTCCGTGCCTGGTGTGCGCGGGCGTTTGCTCTTCACGGGCGGCACTACTTTTTTTTCATCAACCGCGGTCTCACTCAAAACGCTTTTGTCGCGAAGCACGTGTCCAAGCACTTCGTCGATGTGTTTGACCAAAATCACTTCGACGCCTTTGCGCAGCTCTGCAGGCAGTTCTTTCAAGTCTTTCATATTCTCTTGCGGAATGATGACCGTGCGAATGCCCAAACGCTGCGCCGCCAACATTTTCTCGTTTAGGCCGCCAATAGCGAGCACGGTGCCGCGCAAAGTCAACTCGCCGGTGAGCGCGACGTCGCGACGCAATGGACGATTGCTCAAAGCGGAGATGAGGGCGGCGGCCAGCGTGATTCCTGCCGAAGGCCCGTCTTTCGGAATCGAGCCTTCGGGAATGTGCAAGTGAATGTCGTTCTCTTTCCAAAAATCTTGAGGGATGCCGAGCTTCTCGGCATGCGTGCGCGCATAAGAAAACGCCGCGCGCGCGCTTTCCTTCATCACGTCGCCCAGCTTGCCGGTGAGCGTGAGATTGCCCTTACCGGGCATGAGGCTCACTTCGATTTCGATGATGTCACCGCCGTAGCGTGTCCAAGCCAAGCCCGTGGCCGTGCCGATTGAATATCGTTCGACGACCGGCCGCTGCGGATACTTGACAACACCGAGATGCTTTTCAATCGCCGTCGGAGTAATGTGCGTTTTCTTCGCCGCTCCGGACTCTGCGATTTCATACGCCAATTTCCGGCAAACTGCGGCCAACTCGCGTTCGAGATTTCGCACGCCGGCCTCGCGGGTGTATTCGCGAATGATTTTGAGAATGGCTTTGTCGGAAAAATCTGCGGGCGTTTGCGTGAGACCGTGTTCGCCGAGCAGTTTGGGAACGAGAAAGCCTTTCGCAATGCCGAGTTTGTCATGCTCCAAATAGCCGGGAAGATTTATGATCTCCATGCGGTCCTGCAGCGGCTCGGGAATTTGCGCGCGCACGTTCGCGGTGGTGATGAACAATACCTGGCTGAGATCGTAATCGACTTCAAGATAGTGGTCATTGAAGGCTTTGTTCTGCTCCGGATCGAGCACTTCGAGCAACGCTGCGGCCGGGTCGCCGTGATAATCCATGTTCATCTTGTCGATCTCATCGAGCAGAAAAACCGGATTGATCGTCTTCGCGCGCTTCATGCTTTGAATGATGCGGCCCGGCATGGACCCGATGTAGGTGCGGCGATGGCCGCGAATGTCGGCTTCGTCGCGCACGCCGCCCAGAGAGATACGCACGAAGTTGCGTCCCATCGCGCGCGCGATCGACTTCGCCAATGAAGTTTTGCCTACGCCCGGCGGCCCGACGAAACACAAGATCGGACCTTTCATCTTCTGCACGAGCTTGAGCACGGCAAGATGTTCGAGAATTCTTTCTTTCGGCTTTTCGAGACCGTAATGATCTTCATCAAGAATCTTTTTGGCGCGTACAATGTCGAGTTGATCTTCGGTCTGCGCAGACCAGGGCACGGCCATGAGCCAATCCACAAAATTACGAATGACCGTGGCCTCCGGCGACATCGGCGGCGTGTGGCGCAAACGATCGATCTCTTCATTAGCCTTATCTTCCGCGGCTTTAGACATGCCCGCCTTTTTCACGCGCTCGCGCAACGTCGCAATGTCGCTGTCCGGCTCGCCCTCTTCGCCGAGCTCTTCCTGAATCGCACGCATCTGCTCTTGCAGCCAAAAATTGCGCTGCGTGCGTTGAATGCGGCCGCGCACTTTGTCTTCCAGGTTGCGCTCGGTATTGAGAATCTGCTTTTCATCTTCCAGCAACTCGCTCAAAAAGAGTAATTGTTCGAGCACTTCGGGCATTTCCAAAATCTGTTGCTTGATCTTGACTTCGCGCTGCAACTGCGCCGCGATGTAATCCACCACTTGATGCGGCTTCTCGAAGTTTTGCACGGCGAGCAGCGTTTCTTCCGGCAGATTGCGGTTGAGGTGGATGTATTCGCGAAACAAGCCGAGCACGCGGCGCAATGCGGCCTGCACCTCGACGCTGTTTTCGTCGCGATCGGGAATCGCCTCGATGCGGACTTCGAGGTATTCCGCATTCTGTCCGAAACGCGTGATGCGGCCGCGCACCAAACCTTCCACGAGCACCTTCAGCAAACCGTTCGGCAGCTTGAGCACCTGCAGAATGCGCGCAACCACGCCGATGCGATAGAGATCGTCTTTGGTGGGATCGTCTTTGGTGATTTCTTTTTGCGCGGTGAGAAAGATGAGCTTGTCCGCCATCATGGCTTCATGAATGGCGCGCATGGAAACTTCGCGGCCTACGAGCAGCGGATAGAGCATGTACGGGAAGAACACGACTTCTTTGAGCGGCAAAACCGGCAGGCGCTGATTGAGATCGATTTCGAGATTTTCACGAACGGCTTTTGACATGAAACCCTTCAAGTAGGCTTATAAAAAAAATTTCCGAGAAGCTTGAGGTAAAAGAAAGCTTTCGGAAGATCGGTGGCAACGCATGAACTGACTTCTTCTTGCTGTCATTCCGAAGGGACCTTTTCAGCAGCACGACGGCGTCCAACACTTGAAAAGCTCCCGACTGAACGACGAAGCAAACAATTTCGGAATACACTACGCGCGCTTCTTCAACTTCTCATAAGTAAATATCGGATCTTTGCCGGCAACCACGGTTTCGCCCGTAATGGTGATGCCTTTGATTTCCGGCATGCTCGGAATTTTGTACATGAGATCGAGCATGGTTTCTTCCATTACTGAACGCAGACCGCGCGCGCCGGTGCCGCGTTTAACTGCACGCTGCACGATCGCACGCAAAGCCGTTTCTTCAAACTCCAGCTCGACGCCGTCCATGTGCAGCAAGCGGCGATATTGTTTGGTCAAAGCGTTTTTGGGTTTGAGCAAGATTTCCATCAACGCTTCTTCATTCAGCACGCTGAGCGGCGCGATGACGGGCATGCGCCCGATCAATTCTGGAATCAAGCCGAAACGCAGCAAATCTTCGGGCTCGACGTGCATGTAGATCTCGCCGAGCTTCTGCTCGGCTTTTTGCGGATCGGCGCCGAAGCCGATTTGCATTCTATCGATTCGGCGCGAGATAATTTTGTCCAAACTCTCAAATGCGCCGCCGCAAATGAAAAGAATATTGCGCGTGTTGATGTTGATGAGGTTCTGTTCGGGATGTTTGCGACCGCCTTTGGGGGGAACTGAGGCCATGGTGCCTTCCAGGAGCTTGAGCAGCGCTTGTTGCACGCCCTCGCCGGAAACATCGCGCGTGATGCTGGGGTTGCCGTCCTTGCGCGCAATCTTGTCAATCTCGTCAATATAAACGATACCTTTTTCCGTACGCTCCAAATCATAGTCCGCGGCTTGTAGCAAGCGCACGAGAATGTTCTCCACGTCTTCGCCGACGTAACCGGCCTCGGTGAGCGTCGTGGCATCGGCGATGGTGAAGGGCACGTGGAGAAAACGCGCGAGCGTTTGCGCCATGAGCGTTTTGCCTGTGCCGGTCGGGCCGACGAGCAGAATATTGCTTTTGTCCAACTCAACTTCGTCGATGGTGTCGCTGGTCTCAATGCGCTTGTAGTGATTGTAAACCGCCACCGAGAGCGAACGTTTGGCGTGCTCTTGTCCGATGACGTAATCATCCAACTCACGTTTGATTTCCGTGGGTGTGGGAATACGGCCATAGAACGGCACGGAGCGTTTGTGCAAGTCATCGCGAATGATCTCGCTTGCGTTGCGCACGCACTCGTTGCAGATATAAACATCCGGCCCGGTGACGATGCAATCAACTTGATTGGAGTTTTTGCCGCAGAAGGAGCAGATGAATAAACGGTCGCGTTTACTAAAATCGGCCATGGCGAATGCCTATTTGCGTTTTGCCAATCCCTTGCGGGACATAATTTCATCAATGATGCCGTATTCGGCGGCATCCTGGGAAGACATGAAGAAATCGCGATCAGTATCTCTTTCGAGGCGTGT
Source organism: Candidatus Zhuqueibacterota bacterium (assembly GCA_013361015.1). Classification (GTDB taxonomy): domain Bacteria; phylum Zhuqueibacterota; class Zhuqueibacteria; order Zhuqueibacterales; family Zhuqueibacteraceae; genus JABWAN01. The sequence goes on from JABWAN010000189.1 coordinate 7,627, forward strand.
GCGATCCTGTCCGGTGTGCAGCGCCAAAATATCGTTAATACGATCACGTGTGTTTAGAATTTCTTTCGCTTGAATGGCGATGTCTGCAGCCTGGCCTTGCACGCCGCCCCACGGCTGGTGAATCATAATGCGAGAATGCGGGAGGGCGTAGCGTTTGCCTTTCGCGCCCGCGGCCAAAAGCACCGCGCCCATGCTCGCTGCCAGTCCCATACAGATCGTGCTGACATCCGGCTTGATATATTGCATGGTATCGTAGATCGCCAGGCCCGCAGAGACCGAGCCGCCGGGGCTGTTGATATAAAGTTGAATGTCCTTCTCCGGATCTTCCGCTTCCAGGAAGAGCAGTTGTGCGATGGTCAGGCTGGCGACGTAATCATCGACCGCCATTCCCAAAAACACGATACGCTCTTTCAGCAGCCGGGAATAAATGTCAAAGGCGCGTTCGCCGCGACCAGTTTGTTCGACTACAACGGGTACGAGTCCCATAATGTTGTCCTTTCTCAGGCTGAAATCAGCTTGGTTTGATTGCG
>JABWAN010000190.1 GCA_013361015.1 Candidatus Zhuqueibacterota bacterium
GGCAATTCGGAAGCGCCGTTGCGTGCGTTGATTTTCGACTCGGTATTCGACAGCTATCGTGGCGCGATTGCATACGTGCGCGTAGTCGATGGCGCAATTAAGCCTGGCATCCGCATCCGTTTCTTTTTCACCGGCAAAGAATTCGAAGTCTCCGAAGTCGGCAACATGCGCATTCGCCGCTTTCCAAGCGACGAGCTTGCTGCCGGCGAGGTCGGCTATTGCATTGCGGGCGTTAAAGAAGTACGCGACACCAAAGTTGGAGACACGATCACTTCCGCGGAGCATTCGGCGCAGGAGCCTTTGCCCGGTTATCGCGAAGTGAAGCCGATGGTGTTCAGCGGCATTTTTCCCACGGCCACCGAGCAATACGAAGAGCTGCGCAGTGCGCTGGAAAAGTTGCGCCTCAACGACTCTTCGCTCATCTACGAGCCGGAATCTTCCGTGGCCATGGGCTTCGGCTTTCGCTGCGGCTTCCTCGGCTTGTTGCATTTGGAAATCGTGCAAGAACGCCTTGAACGCGAATATAGCCTCGACATTCTTACCACTGTGCCGAACGTCGAGTATTGGGTGTTCAAAGAGAACGGTGAAAAACTCGTGGTGGATAATCCCGCGCTCATGCCCGAGGCCGGCGCGATCGATCACGTGGAAGAGCCGTATATTCGCGCGCAAATTATCACGCCGGCAGAGTTCATCGGCAACATCATGAAACTTGCGCAGGACCGCCGCGGGGTGCATAAGGACACGACGTACATCGACCCCACCCGCGTCGATCTCACGTATGAATTTCCGCTTGCGGAGATTATTTTCGATTTTTATGACAAGCTCAAGTCTTTCACCAAAGGCTATGCGTCTTTAGATTATGAATTCCTCGGCTATCGCGAGGGCGACTTGGTGAAGCTGGATATTTTAATCAACGGCGATGAAGTGGACGCGCTCTCGCACATCGTGCATCGCGAACGGGCATATGAATGGGGCCGCAAAATTTGCGAGAAGCTGCGCGAATTGATTCCGCGGCAAATGTTCGAGGTCGCCATTCAAGCGGCAATCGGTTCGCGTATCATCGCGCGGGAGAGCGTGCGGCCCATGCGCAAGAACGTTACGGCGAAGTGCTACGGCGGCGACATCACGCGCAAGCGCAAACTGCTCGAACGACAGAAAGAAGGCAAGAAGCGCATGAAACAACTTGGCCGCGTTGAGATTCCGCAAGAAGCGTTTTTAGCCGTGTTGAAGGTGGAGCATTGATGGTGTTTTGCTGCATTCGAGTTTATGCCCACGAAAGACGCGAAAAGCTTTCGTGTCTTTCGCGTGTTTCGTGAGCAATGAAAGATTTTCCGATTCAATTGAATTGAAAGGTTCTATTGCATGTCCGAATCCGCTTTGAAAATGAATCGAGCCAAAGAAGCGCCGGTTGCCAAAACCAAAAGCCAGTTCCGCGAATACACCGAAGCAGGCTTGGTGGCGTTGATCGCCGCATTGCTGCTGCGCACATTCGTGGTGCAAGCGTTTCGCATTCCCACCGGCTCCATGAAAGATACGTTGTTGATCGGCGATTTTTTGCTCGTGAATAAATTCGTATACGGCGTGCGCACGCCGGACGGCATTCCATTTTTGGATATTCCCATTCCTTACACGCGGCTGCCGGGATTCAAAGAGCCGGAGGCCGGTGAGATTATCGTGTTCAAATACCCCAAAGACGAGAAGCTCGACTATATCAAGCGTTGCATCGCCGTGGGCGGGCAAACCGTGGAAGTGCGTGAAGGTCTCGCCTACGTCGATGGCCAGGCGGAAGGCAAAAGCGAGCTCATCAAAAAAGAATATGATCCCCAAGAAGGGCATTACATCAACTATTACAAAATTACCACGCCGCGCGGGCAGGTCTATACCATTCGGCATTATGCAGACCATTTTCTAGCTTCGGAAAACTACGGCCCAGTACAAGTACCCGCCGGGCATTATTTCATGATGGGTGATAATCGCGACAACAGTGCGGACGGACGCGTGTGGGGATTTTTGCCGCGCGATAACGTCGTGGGCGAAGCCATGGTGATCTATTGGTCGTGGGACAGCGACGAGCCGCTGCATCGCATCTTGACGAAAGTGCGATGGGAGCGAATTGGGAATTTGATCAAGTGAGCATGGCCGTATTAAAAACGACTTGAAATCAATCTGCAAGCGTCTATATTATCCTCGTAGGTGAGAACGTCTTTTGAAAATAGTCGATGTTGAAATATAGCCTGATACTCGACAGAAACTGTGGTGGAAACACCAAATTGCCGAGCATGAGGTCCGGCAAGGATTACGTAATCGGCCTAAAATTCGCTTTCATCAACGTGGTAAAGTAAAGGGCGAGAATCTTTATATCGCTCTTTGTCAAAGTGATGCCGGACGTTATCTAACCATTTTCTTCATCTATAAAATTTCTCGCGTCGCTCTCGTCATTAGCGCCCGAGACATGGATTCATCCGAAAGAGCCAGATATGCAAAAAAGTAAACGTAAAACCGCCGATCCCATTCCCAAGAACTTTGCCGACGAGAAAAAGGCTGCCGAGTTTTGGGACACGCATAGTGTCGCCGACTACTGGGACGAAATGCAAGATGCCCATTTTGAGATTGAGCTTGACGATACCCCCAAAGCCGTTGCATTAGAATATCCACTCGCTCGGCAGCTTTCCGAAGTTTCCCGTTTACAAAATCTATCCGTTGATACTTTAGTGAATTTTTTTAAAGGAACACTTGGCGCAAATACAAGCGCTCTCGGCTCAACCTAGCGTATAGGGCGGTCGCAAGCTTTAGTTCATGTGTTTGAGTGTGTTCCTCAACTGATGTAATCATTGTTGCCATGCCTGGCGCCGCGCTCTACATTCATATCCCCTTCTGCGAAAAGCGCTGTCTCTATTGCGATTTCTACACCGTTGCCGGTGTGGCTGAGCGCATTCCGGATTACGTGCTAGCTTTGCAGCGCGAAATCGCGCTGCGCGCCGAAGAAAACTTTTGGCAGCGACAACAATTTGAAACCATTTTCTTCGGCGGGGGCACTCCTTCGTTGCTTTCTCCCGCGCAGCTTGCTGAAATTCTCGAGGCCTGCTTTGCGAGCTTCAATTTCTCCTCCACACCCGAAATCACTCTTGAAACGAATCCCGGCACGATTGACAACACGCAGCTCGCCAGATATCGCACAATCGGCGTCAATCGCCTGAGCATCGGAGTGCAATCATTCGACGAAAACGAATTGCAGCTTTTGGATCGTATTCATTCGCCCGAGCAGGCCAGGGCCGCAGTCGTGGGGGCGCGCTATGCCGGCTTTAAGAACGTCAGCATCGATTTGATTTTTGCGTTGCCCAATCAAACACAAAAACGCTGGCGCGAAAATTTGCAGCAGGCGGTCGAGCTCTCGCCCAATCACATTTCCGCATACAATCTCACCATCGAAACCGGCACACCGCTCGACTTTGCCATTCGCAAAGGCAAAATCTCTCCGCTTACGGAGGAAGAAGAGCGCGAGATGTATGAATTCACGATGAACTTTCTGGCACAGCACGGTTACTGCCAATATGAAATCTCCAACTTCGCGCAGCCGGGCTATGAGGCCCGGCACAATATCAAGTATTGGGATGGCAGTGCGTACCTCGGCCTGGGTGCGTCGGCGCATTCTTTCGACGGCCGGCGCCGTTTTTGGAACGTCGCGAATCTGCGCAAGTATCTCGAGTTAACCTCCGGTGGTGCATTAGCGGAGGAGAGTGGGGAGGATTTGACGGCACAACAAAAAAGGTTCGAGTTCGCATTCTTGGGCTTGCGCCAAACACGCGGCCTCGACTTGCAGGAGTTTCAACGCAGGTTTCGCATGCCGTTCGAGCGAGCGTTCAACGGCATCGTGCAAGAGTTGGAGCACGACGGCTTGCTCGAGCGCGAGAACGATTTTTTGCGCTTGTCAAAGGAAGGAATATTTTTATGCGACGAGATTTGCGCGCGCTTGGAAGGTTAAATAGACGGATACCATCTTGCCCGTACCGGCGCAGTTGATAAATTTTCTCACCCCACGAAAAGCTGCCACACCACCATTCCGAAACACAGTACGGTCAATCCAATTGAGGCGAGTGTCAAGGCCTGTACGCGAAACCCCTCACGGCCTTGCTCTGCGAATCCCACTACGAGCGCAGCCAGAAAGCCGCCAATGAAGCCTCCGGCATGTGCCCAATTATTGACGCCGGACATTAGAAATCCAAACACAAACATAATGAGAGCGTTTTGTAAACCGGCGCGATAAACCGCCTCGCCAAACGAGCCGCCGCGCGCGCGCCCGTATGCCACCAACGCACCGAGCAACCCAAACAAAGCGCCGGAAGCGCCGATGGTGAATTGAATGCCCATGAGGTTGGAAACCACAAAGCCCAGTACGCCCGCGAAAGTGAAGATGACGATCAAACGCGCGGTGCCGAACAATTCTTCTACTTGCGGCGCAATCTGCCGTAGAAAGTAGAGATTGAAAAAGATGTGCAGCAATCCGCCGTGCAAATACACAGCAGTCACTAAAGTCCACCACCGCCCCTGCGCCATTGGAATCGTGCCGGTCGCGCCGAGCTTGTAAAGGCTGACTCCGCTCGGCCCCAGAAAAGAAAACAGATCGAGGCGAAAGATCGCGCGAATGTCGAGCAGCAAACTGATCACATAAAACGCAACACACACCGCGGTCACGACTTCGGTGAAACCATAATCTCTCATCCAATTGCGCAGCAACGGGCCTAGGCCCCACATGCCGGGATTCTTGCGGCCGCAGTGTATGCAAACCTCTGCGTTCACGCTGATGAGCTTGCCGCAATCCGGGCAGATGATGGAACCGATTTTTTGTTCGGACATAGAGGTATCGTGTAAGTGGCTTGGTTGAAATATGCTTGTGGCATTGCGTTGCAATTTACGGCTTTTGCTATGGCAAGGCAAGCGCTTTTCTGAAGCGGCCTCATAAGCTCACTTTTCTCGCAGAGCCTACTCTTTGCCTGCGATCTCCTGCAACGCACGCTCCGCCTGTTTCTTATTGATACCATCATCCCAAAACAAATCCGGCAAGCGCAAACAGATTTGCAAATGCTGGCGCGCGAGCGGGTACTGTTTGAGCTTGATGAACGTTTCACCCAGCCAGAGATGGTGCGCCGGAGAATTCGGAACAACGGCGAGCGCTTTTTCGAACCAGGCTCTCGCTTCTTTATTCCCGCCGGGCGGCACGCCGCCATATAGAACTTTTGCAAACGCGCGCAGCACCCAACTGAGATTCGCCAGCTCATAATTCCAGCGCCCGAGCACGTGCATCGCACCATCGTGGCGCGGATCGAGCGCAAGCGTACGCTCGGCCTCCGCTTTGATTTCTTTTGACAGTTCGATCTTCCTTTTGCCACCGACTTTCAAGGCCATGCGCCCGAGTGCGACCGCAAGAAAGAAATGACTCTCCACGGAATCAGGATAGAGTTTAGCGCAGCGGCGCGCTAGTCGGGTTGCGGTAAAATAGTCGCGCCCTTGTTGCTCGCCCTGTGCGGCGTAGCCCACATCGACGTACGCGCGCACGAGTTTCCATAACGCGTGATAGTTTGAAGAATCCAACGCGACTGCTTTGCTATATGCTTCCCATGCGCCTTGATTGTCGAATCGCGCAAAGGCGTGGTCGCCGGCGCGCAAAAACTCCGTAAGCGAGGAGTCCGCGGGCTGCGTCGCGCTACGCGCCGTTGCGCCGAAGGTGATGATGAATGCAAACGAGACAAGGATTCTCATGTCGCGCGGGCTGTTTTAATAAATTCAGAATGCTCACGAGGCGTGAAGTTTTATAAACCTCGGCTCAGCCGAGGTTGGAACACGGAAGTAAGATGCTCACAAAATAAAACGCCTACCTTGAGCGCAAGCGCCGCGCTCGGGTAGGCCGATGAAAAAAACTGCGAGTAATCATCCGAAAAAACGGGCTAGCTTTGTGCCGCAAATGCTCGTTGCTCGCGTACACGAGATTTCATTGGCGACGCTTTGGCAAAGACTTTCAAGCGTGGGCGCGTCAAACGGGACTTTTGCGGTTTTAAAGACGCGATTTCCACGATCACCATTGGTTGATCGGGCTCGCGGTTCTTGTTTGCAATTTCGAGATTATACTCACGTAACTCCTCGTCATATTGCGGCAGCAACACGACTAAGGCGTTGTCCGGAATTTTTTCTGCAAACTTGGGGTGCTCGAAAAGATAACGGTCGAACTCAAAAGACAGCTCCAAGTTTTTATTTACAGCTTCCTCACGTGTCATATTTTTTCATCTCCTTTTCATAGGCGCTGCGATAGAGTCGCCAATTCTGTTTTATATCGGTTTCTGCAGCTTTCAAGGTTCGACCATAGTCTCCTGAAGCGATGAAAGTTTTTTCTTGCGCGCCGTCAGGACGCAACAAATCGCGATGTGCGAAGCCGTGCGCTGTGTCATAGCGCACGACGGGTCGCCATTCACCTTCAATAAAGGCTTCGTATTGAACCGAAAAACCTACAATCTTGCCTTGCTTCGCATGATGAAGTCGGCGCCACCGGTCAATATCGCTGAGATAACGAAGAAACCGAACGGTGCGGGTGATCTCTTTGCCTGAACTCAGATGGTTCCTCGCAAGTTTTTTGTTTCCGATCTCACCGCAAGAATATAAAGAACGGAAACACGATTGCCAACGGAATCTTTCTTCTAGGTTTTTGATTCACTTCAAGCAATCGTTTTGGTCTCCAAACGATTGGCGCGTGCTTATTATTTCCTTGCTTCGCGCGAGACTATGTTTAACCGGGACGGACCCACAAAATAAAACAGCCTGCCGCGCGTGCGAACAGGCTTTCATATAAAGACGAAAGCGGCTAGGCTACTTCTGCTGATTGTGCGTGCCCAACACCCGCTTGAAGCAGAAGATCGTCGTCCAAAGAATGCCGATCCAAGCGGAAGCAATAAAAATCCAACCGCCGATATTGAGACCGAGTTCGTTCATGTTTATTCTCCGTTTTTCAAAGTATGGATAATCGAGGCTAGAAGATTGAGGATCGCGAATAATGGCGGCCTTCGCGATTTTCTAATCGCGATCCTCTAGCTTCGATCTTCGAGTTTTCTCAACGCAAATCCGGCGCGACTTCGTCGCGAATCATGCCGCGTTTATACGCGCGCGCAATGAGGATGACCGCGACGACCGTCAAGCCGAGCATCATCAAACGCGCGCCCCACAGATACGGAATATCCGCAGCCGGCTTGCCTTTCATCAACAACACCGGAATGCCGTCTTGCACGCCCCACGCGAAGAGCAGGCCGATGAGATAAACCGGCGTGACGTATTGAATGATGAATCTGAACACGCGCGGAATCTTAATGTCCGCGCCGTCGTTGATTTCCCCCCACGCGCGCCTGATGCCGAACACCCACGCAAAGAGAATGACTTCGATCATCGCAAACACGACGAGACCGAATGTGCCCGCCCAGAAATCCATCTCATCGAGGAAACCGTGGCCGAGGAAGAGCACCACCGGCAAGCCGCAAATGAGCAGAATTGCGCCCACGACCAATGCCGCTTGCTTGCGCGTCATCTTCATTTGATCTTGCAGAAAGGTCATCGCCGGCGAACAAAGCGCAACGGAGGAAGTAATGCCCGCAAAGAAAAGCAGAATAAACCACATGAAACCGAACAATTGCCCGAACGGCAGTTTTTGAAAAATGATCGGCATGGCCATAAAACCGAGATTGAACGAGCCGCCTTGCGCGATCGTGGTGGTTTCCGCAATGCCGAAGAACGCGACCGCCACCGGAATGGCAGTCGAGCCGCCGCAAACCACTTCCGCAAACTCGTTAGTGATAGAAGTGGTCAAGCCCGTGAGCGCCAAATCCTGTTTGCGCTTCATATAACTCGCATAGGTGAGAATCGAGCCGGTGCCGATGCTGAGCGTAAAGAAAATTTGTCCGGCCGCGGCAAGCCACGGTTTCGCGTGCGTAATTTTACTGAAGTCCGGGTTCCACAAATAACCGAAGCCGTTGTACACGCTGTTCTCCGGCACCGCGGGATCGGGCGTGCCCAGCGTGAACACGCGCACGACGAGAATCAAGGCAAAGACGAACAACGTCGGCATCGCGATCTTGGCCAAGCGCTCGATGCCTTGGGCCACGCTTTGCGAGAGAATCCAC
>JABWAN010000191.1 GCA_013361015.1 Candidatus Zhuqueibacterota bacterium
ACGCCGGAGGTGTCCTTGTCAAGGCGGTGTACGATGCCGGGCCGGGCTTCATCGAGCAGTGAGACATTTTTGAAATGATGCAGCAGCGCGTTCGCCAATGTGCCGGTGCGATGGCCATAAGCCGGATGCACGACCATGCCCGCGGGTTTATCCACGACCACGAGGTATTCATCTTCATAAATAATTTGCAGCGGAAAATCTTGGGGAATGAGTTCCGAGGGCGGCTTGGGCGGAATGTCGATTCGAATAACCTCGCCGGGCATTATGGTATGGCTGGCTTTGGTTTTTTCGCCGTTGATGGTAATCGTGCCGGCTTTGATGAGCAGTTGCAGTTGTGCGCGGGAGAGGTTCGCAATATGGTCGGCGAGGAATTTATCCAGCCGCATTTTGCCTTGCTGAGGAGGGATGGTGATAGTTTGCAAGCGGGAGGAAAGGTTGGTTGAAGTTATGCTTCCCACTATTAGACAGTAATTCCGGAGGAATCTTTTGAAACAAAGCCACTGCAGTTTGACTGAAAAAGATTCCTCCGAAATGACGCCTGAAAAGGATTTTACTTATGTTTCACGCCCTCGGTGTGCGGTCGCGCACTTCGCGCCAATTGTCGCTTTCGTCGCTCGGTGCGGGTTTATTTTGAGGAAAGGACGGAGTTTCGGTCGTGGCTTCCGCGGGTTTGGGTTCACGCTCGAAGAGCACGAAGAAGACAAGCATGAGCATGCCGACGGTGACGGCACTATCTGCAACATTGAATACCGGCCAGCGCGTTTGGCCGAGACCGACGTCGATGAAGTCGATGACTTGGCCGTAGGCGTAGCGGTCGATAAGATTGCCGATCGCGCCGCCGAAAATGAGCGCTAGCGAAAAACGCGATAGGAAACGCTCATGCCGAATGCGATACAGGTAGAAAAGAATGACGGCCGTGGCCAGCGTCGCAAAAATTGTAAAAAAATATTTGCCGCCGATGCGAATGCCGAACGCCATGCCGGGATTTTCGATATAAGTAAAACGCAGAAGATCGCCGAGCACTTCCATGGATTCGCCCAGAAAAAAACGATCTTTCACGCGCAACTTGGTAAGTTGATCAAGGCCGACGATGAGCGCAGAGATCGACAACACACCCATGCCTTGCAGCAAATTCACTAAGGCCATCACAGCAATTTCCACCTTTCCAAAAAAAACTTGCGCAGTATTTACGGCCTACGCAGCACTGCGTCCGTTCAGTATTGCATCACGCCGTTTTCTTCTTTCATTTTGCAATTGATGCAGAGGCGCGCATGCGGCACTGCTTCCAAGCGGTCGGCGCTGATGTATTGGTTGCATTCATGGCACATGCCATAAGAGCCGTCTTCAATACGTTCCAGCGCTTGGTCGATGTGATAGAGCAACCGGCCTTCGCGTGTGGCAAAATAGTAGGCCTTTTCGCGCTCCATGTTGTCCGTACCTTGATCGGCCATATGAAACGTATACGCGGAGTTATCGCCGGAGGCGTCTTTGATTGTGGAAGAATTCTCGCCGTTTTTGAATTCATCCAAATCCTTCAACAATTCGGCGCGTTTCGACATCAACAAGGTTTTGTAATGTTGCAGATGCTGCGCTTGCATAAGCGCCCTCCTGTGATTTTAGTTTCCGGACGTAAGTTGCTTGACCCGACTTCGGCCAGAAAGCAGAACGGATACTCCCTCCGCTCCGAGGCTAATTTATAAGTTCAATGATCAACTTCAAGCCGAAACTCGAGCGACACTGATGACGGCTTTCTCGCTGCCAACCTGCCATTCTTCTTTGTGAGGGAGATGGCCATTGGCGGTTTCGAGCGCCTGTACCTCGTGCGCTAGCGTTTCATCCGCTATGTAAGCAGCCATTTTTTGCAGCGCGTCGCGCAGTGTTTGCGAGCCTTCATAACGAATACGAATGCGGTCCACTACTTCGAACCCCGCGTTCTTACGCATATTTTGTACGCGATTGACGAACTCGCGCGCCAGGCCTTCCGCCAGCAAGTCTTCGTCGAGTTTCGTATCGAGCGCGACCGTAAGGCCGAAATCCGTGGCAACGGCCAGGCCCTCGGCTTGTTGCTCGAGCACGCGCACATCATCAATGGAAAGCACAACCGGCTCGCCCTCCACCATCGTTTGCAACGTGCCGTGCGCAGCCAGCGCGCGCACGTATAACGGCGCAAGGCTGCGAAGCGCTGCGGCCACGGCGTTCGCGCGTTTGCCGAATTTCGGACCGAGCGCTTTGAAGATCGGCTCGGCGCGCGAAACGGTTAAGGCCTCGGCATTATCGACAAATTCAATCTGCTTGACGTTCAACTCATCTTGAATGAGATTTGATCCCGCCGCAATGGCCGCGCGTTTCATTTCATCCGCCGTCACCACGAGGAGGCGGCGCAGCGGCTGCCGAACTTTGAGCGCTTGCGCATTGCGCAACGAGCGGCCGACGAGCACGACCTCGCGCACGGCTTTCATTTGCGCTTCCAAATCCGGTTGGCGGAATTGATAGTCCGGATGCGCAGCCGAGGGAAAATGCGCGAGATGAACGCTTTCTTCCGTGCGCTCCGTCTGCGCGCGCAAGCGGCGGTAGATCGCCTCCGGCAGGAATGGCGCAATCGGCGCAACGAGCTTGCAAACCGTGTTGAGCGCTTCATAGAGGGTTTGAAACGCGGCTTGCTTGTCTTCGCCGAGACCGGATTTCCAAAAACGGCGCCGGCAACGACGCACGTACCAATTCGAGAGATCATTAACCACGAACTCTGCAATGACGCGGCCGCCGCGGGTCACGTCATATTCCGCATAATTTTCTTCCACACGCGCGACCACGCTGTTTAGGGTCGAGATCAACCAACGGTCGATCTCCGGGCGCTGGGCCATCGCCAGCGGCTGTTGCGGATAAACAAAGCGGTCGATGTTGGCATACATCGCAAAGAACGAGTAGGTATTCAGCAACGTACCGAAAAAGCCGCTCACGACTTCTTCGACACCTTTCACATCGAAACGCGTGGCTTGCCACGGCGGGCTTGCGGTCATCATATACCAACGCGTGGCATCCGCGCCGTGTTTCGACATGACCTCGAAAGGATCAACGACGTTGCCTTTGGACTTCGACATTTTCTGGCCGTCTTTGTCGAGAATGTGGCCGAGCACGACACAGCTTTTGTAGCACGGCTTATCGAACGCGATCGTCGCAATCGCGAAGAGTGTGTAGAACCATCCGCGCGTTTGATCAACCGCCTCGCTGATATAATCCGCGGGAAAGCTGCGCTCGAAAATTTCCTTGTTCTCGAACGGATAATGCCATTGCGCCACGGGCATTGCGCCGCTGTCGAACCACACGTCAATCACCTCGGGGGTGCGGCGCATCGGCTTGCCGGTTTTCGGATGGCGCAATGCAATGTCATCAACAAACGGGCGATGCAAATCCAATTTGCTGAGATCACGACCTGCAAGCTGCGAAAGCTCTTGCACCGAACCGACGCAATGACCATTGCCTTCTTCATCCAACCAAATCGGCAAAGGCGTGCCCCAAAAGCGCTCGCGCGAGAGCGCCCAGTCGACGTTGTTCGCAAGCCATTCGCCAAAGCGCCCGCTGCCCACTTCGGCAGGGTGCCACGTGATTTGCTTGTTCAATTCCACAAAACGCTCTTTGAACTGCGTGGTGCGAATGTACCACGTCTCTTTCGCGTAGTAGATAAGCGGCGAACCGTCACGCCAGCAATGCGGGTAGCTATGCGTGTAGCGCTCGGACTTATAAAGCCGCCCGTTTGCTTTAAGCATTGCCGTGATGTCGGGATCGGCATCTTTGAAGAAAACACCGGCCCACGGCGTCACTTCGCTCGTGAAGCGGCCGCTTTTGTCAATGGGTTGAAAGAAGGGGAGATCGTGCTGCCTTCCCATTTTATAATCATCTTCACCGAACGCCGGCGCCATGTGCACGATGCCGCTGCCGTCTTCGGTGGTCACGAAATCCGCGAGCAGCGTGTAATACGCGCGCTTGGGCGAAGTGAGAAACGTGAAGAGCGGCTCGTATTCGAGATTTGCATATGCGCTGCCGGGCTTCTTCTCTAAAATTTCATACTCGCCTTCGAGCGCCGGCAAACGCGGCTCCGCAAGAATGAGCTTCTCGTCGTTGTGCGCGACTTTGACATATGTGACTTCGGGATGCAAGGCAAGCGCGACGTTTGAGATTAACGTCCACGGCGTGGTCGTCCATACGAGAAACGAAGTATCGGGCACGCTCTTCAAACGCATCTTCACGAAGACGGAGGGATCTTCGAGATCTTTATAGCCCAACGAGATTTCATGGCTGGAGAGCGGAGTTTCGCAGCGCGTGCAATAGGGCACGATCTTGTGGCCGCGATAGATGAGGTTGCGATCCCACATTTGTTTGAGCAACCACCACACGCTTTCGATGTAGGAATTTTCGTAAGTGACGTAAGGATGATCGAGATCGACCCAATAGCCCATACGCTCGGTCATTTCATCCCAAAGCTGCTTGTATTTCCACACGCTTTCACGGCACACGGCATTGAACTTGTCGATGCCGTATGCAAGGATTTGATCCTTCTTCGTGAACTTGAGTTGCTTTTCGACTTCGATCTCGACGGGCAAGCCGTGCGTGTCCCATCCGGCCTTGCGTTCGACGCGATAACCTTGCATGGTTTTGAGGCGGCACCCAAAATCTTTCATGGTGCGCGCGATCACGTGATGAATGCCGGGCTTGCCGTTCGCCGTGGGCGGGCCTTCGAAAAAGATGAACGGTTTATCTGCGGGACGGGAGGAAATGCTTTTTTGAAAAATGTCGGCGCTTTTCCAAAAGGCCAACACTTCGTGCTCGAGAGCGGGAAGGTTTAACTCTTGTGGGAATGGGTCATACATCGAGAGGTGCCTGGTTGCTGGTTTGCTGGATGCTCGTTGCTGTTACGAGTTAGTTGGTAACGCTTACCTCCAAGTTGTCATTTTGGAAGAAAGTTCCCACTTGCTTGAGGCACATCTTGTTTGAGAGAGGTCGCAAGCACGAGGGGAAGTTCTTACAGAATGACAAACAAAGAAGGATATTGTCACGCAAAAAGAACTGTTCAACAAGTTAATGAAAACTCTACAACCTTTCAATGACTCGCTTCATCACCAAAGTCAAGTTCGGCTCCGCTTCGCCGGCAATTTTGATGATCTTGGCGATGTCCACGGGTTCGAGCGCGTCGGGGAAGCAGTTGTCCGTAATCACGGACAGGCCGAGCACGCGCATGCTGCTGTGCACGGCGACGATGACTTCGGGGACGGTGCTCATGCCCACCACGTCTGCCCCAATCGCGCGCAGGAAGCGATACTCCGCGCGCGTTTCGAGATTCGGTCCGGAGACGGCGACATATACACCTTTTTGCAAGCGGATCTTTTCTTCCAATGCGATCTGCTCTGCAAGCGCGATGAGCGCGCGAGTGTACGGCTCCGACATATCCGGAAAGCGCGGGCCAAGTTCCTCGTCATTCGGGCCGATGAGCGGATTGTCGCCGAGCAGATTAATGTGATCGGTCATGATCATGATATCGCCCGCGGTGAAAAGCGGATTCATGCCGCCGCACGCATTAGAGACGAGCAGCGTATCGCAGCCCATGGCTTTCATTACGCGCACGGGAAAGGTAATCTGCTGCATCGAATACCCTTCGTAGTAATGAAAGCGGCCTTGCATGACCATTACTTGCTTGTTGCCTAACGTGCCCAAGAGCAAGCGGCCGGCGTGGCTTTCAACTGTGGAGAGTGGAAAGTGCGGCAACTCGGAATAAGGAATGGTGGCTTCGGTGGTAAGCTCTTTGGTAAGTGCGCCCAAGCCGGTGCCGAGAATGATGCCGATTCGGGGTTGGGTTTTGGAACGTTGGCGAATCACCGCCGCCGCTTCTGCAATTTGCTGCCGCAAGGTGCTCATGCGATATGCTCGTCCTCTCTCTCCAAGTGATGTGCTCTGATTTTGGTGCCACTCTCATGAGTGTTACCGGGTTGAGGTGGGACCATGCCCGGGCAAAACGTTCAAAACGCAGGTACGCATCGTCTTGCCCGGCGTAGTCTGCTTTCAGGTCAATTGCCCGGATTCTTTTCTTTGCTCTGCTTTGCACGAATCTGCTTGAGCAGTTCTTCGCGCTCGGCCTCTTGACGTTTGCGTTCTTCTTCCAGTCTTTTGCGTTCTTCAGTAAGCTGATCCTGCTTCTGTTTTTCCATCACAATGTCTTTTTCTATGCCCTGTTGACGCGAATCCTTCACTAATTCCACGGCGTGATTGAAGTCGCGCACGTTGCCATTGTGTACGAACAAGGTTGTGCCCACGACCGTGCCCGCTCCCGTTATCGCCCAAAGCGGGGTGCGATCTTCGCCTTTGGTGCTACGATCGATCATTGAGCCGAGGAAAAAGCTTGCCCCGAAGCTCAAGGCCCCACCACCAATAGTGTAGAGCATGAGATTTTTGCTCTTCTTCTTGGCGGCCACTTCTTCTTTCGTGATTGCTTGGCCTTTTTCATCCAACAAAGCCATGCGCGAAGCGCAAGCCGAGTAACTTAACGTGAGGGTGCAAAGGCCCGCAACGGCCAAACGGCTCCTCAAAATTCTCCAATTCGACATGATGAAGTTCTCCTGTTGTAAAATCAAAGTTGAAAACCGGCTCGATTTGAGCCGGGAGTCCTAGTTGCAATATCGGCAGTCGAATGTAAATTTGAATTTGGAAAAGAACATGTGCGCAGACCAACCGGCTGCGTCACAAACTTTAGTTCACGTAATCAAGTGGTCTGAAAGTTTCGGATCTTTCTTGTTCGCAGCCACGACACTATCAGCTTCCATCACAGGATAAAACTCTTGACCGGCAGTACGCATGCCGGGACGACGTGCCGCGTTTTCACGCGTGGCCGTAGGCCGAAAAGTTTCAGTGCGCGCAGGCTCTTCGTTGGGGGTGCTTTTGGCCGGCAGCGGACGCCGCGCAGCATCATTCGCAGGCCCTGGCGCAGAAGTCGCTGGCGGTGGCGCCGAACGTTCTGGCGTTGGACGCGCTGCCTCCGGTTCGCCGAAACCCAGATCGTCCATTTCCAGAACTCCGATTAACTCGAGCTGACTTTCCAACAGATGGCGCAAGCGGCGCGCAAAAGAATCTTTCTGGGCGCGCACGAGCATCAATTCATTTTTTAGATTCACCAATTTGGTTTTGGCGTCATGCAAGGTTTTTTCCGCCTGCACGTCGGCCTCCCGCAAGGTGATTTCGGCCTGATGCCGGGCGTTTTCGAGCGTTTGTTGCACCGTGGCCTCGGCGCTTTTTAGGGCGTGTTTCAGCGTGCGTTCGATCTCTTGATAGTCGTGCAATTGCGTCTTGAGCTGCAGCACCTCCTTGTTCAATCGGTCGACTTCAAGGATCAATGCTTCAAAATCTTCGCCGACTTTTTCCATAAAGGCGTCGACCTCGTCGCGGTCATAGCCGCGCATTACGCGCTGAAATTCATGTTTTCTTATGTCCAGAGGTGTCAATCGCAAGGTGATACTCCGATCTTGGTATGAATAAATAAATACTTTCGCCTTCGCCGATTTGCGCAAGCTGCCCGTCGATATAATGGGGTGAAGGTTTTAGGAATTATCGTCGTGACGATGAGACTTACTGCCGCTCGCCGAACAAAGCCCGGCCCACGCGCACAATCGTAGCCCCTTCTTCGATGGCGATTTCAAAATCGTCAGTCATGCCCATGGACAAGTGTTGCATTACCACATTGGGCAAATGCAGCGCGGCAATCGTATTGGCCAACTCGCGCAAAGTTCGAAAACATTGGCGGATGCGCTGGATGTCACTGGTGAGGGCACCGATGGTCATCAACCCGGTCAAGCGTAGATGGGAAAACGCGGAGAGCTCTCGTGCCAAGCTGACCGCCTCTTCGGGAGCAGCACCAAATTTCGTGCTCTCGCCCGAGGTGTTGATTTGCGCAAATATCTCGATCCGGCGGTTACTGGTCTCTGCGCGTTTTTGCAAAACCTCGGCAAGCTGCAGACGGTCCACGGACTGAATCACGTCAAATAATTCGAGCGCAAGCTTGACTTTGTTGGTTTGCAAATGGCCGATGAGATGCCATTGCGGCCGCACGCCTCGATTGTGAAGTTCGGGAATCTTAGTCGCAGCTTCCTGCACGCGGTTTTCGCCGAAACACAAC
>JABWAN010000192.1 GCA_013361015.1 Candidatus Zhuqueibacterota bacterium
TTGAGCTATCTGAACAATGCCAAGAATCAATACGCCTACAAACTCGAAGGCTTTAACGACAACTGGATTCATCTCGGCACCAAGCGCGAAGTGACTTTCACCAATCTTGATGCGGGTGACTACACGCTGCGTGTGAAAGGCTCGAACAACGACGGCATTTGGAACGAGGAGGGTACGGCGCTCAAAATTACGATCACGCCGCCGTGGTGGAAAACAACGTGGGCGTATGCACTTTATTTTCTGCTGCTCGCCGGTATTATCTATAGTCTGCGGCGCTACGAGTTGAACCGGCTGCATTTGAAGAATCAATTGCAAATCGAGCATGTGAACGCCGAGAAGATGAAGGAGCTCGATCAACTCAAGTCGCGCTTTTTTGCCAACATTTCACACGAGTTTCGCACGCCGCTCACGCTCATTCTCGGACCAGTGGAGCAAATGCGTGCGGGTGCCTTTAAAGGCAATGTGCACGAAGCCTATGACATGATACTGCGTAATGGCAAACGTCTGTTGCGGCTGATCAATCAATTGCTCGATCTCGCACGCCTCGAAGCCGGCAGCATGGCGCTACAAACGCGATCCGAAAACGTGGTGATATTTCTCAAAGGCCTGGTGTTTTCGTTTGCCTCCGCTGCGGAACGCAAGCGCATTGACTTGAGGGTTTCGTGCCCAGAAGAAAGCCTCATCGTCTATTTCGACCGCGATAAGTTGGAGAAGATTGTTTCGAACTTGCTCTCAAATGCCTTAAAGTTCACGCCGGAAGGAGGAAGCGTCAGTGTGCAGTTATCAGTGACCGGTGATCAGTTATCAGTTGTCAGTCATCAGTTGCGGCGCAAGCCGTTGAACACTGATCACTGGCCATTGAATACTGGCAACTGGCTACTACTTACTGTAAAAGACACCGGCTCCGGTATTCCTGCGGAATTACGCGAAAAAATATTTGATCGCTTCTATCAAGTCGATGCTTCACACACACGCGAGCACGAAGGCACGGGCATTGGTTTGGCGCTCACGAAAGAATTGGTGGAATTGCACGGCGGCGAAATTTTCGTGGAAAGTGAAGTCGGGATAGGCTCTACTTTCTTCGTGCGGCTACCGCTGCGCCTCGCGAGCAGTGAGCAGTTGGCAGCGACCGGTGATCAGTTTGATGAAGCCAGGGGCATGGAGCAAAGTGCAAGGCTGCAGGCTGGTGCTTTGCCAGCATCCCAGGACCCCAACAAGCCATCGATCCAGCACTCCACAACTCCATCACCCCAAGAGTCCACTCCTCTCCTTCTCCTCATCGAAGATCATCCGGACGTGCGCGCGTATATGCGGCACTACCTCGAGCCGGGGTTTAGAATCATCGAAGCCGCGGACGGCGAAGTGGGCGTGGCGCTCGCGCTCGAAACGATTCCCGATCTCATCATTTGCGATGTGATGATGCCCAAGCGCGACGGCCATGAAGTGTGCCGCATTTTGAAAACCGAGGAGAAGACGAGCCACGTGCCCATCATCATGCTCACGGCCAAAGCCGACCGCGACAGCAAAGTGCATGGCCTCGAAACCGGCGCGGATGATTATCTCATCAAACCGTTCGATGCGGCCGAACTGCTGGCGCGCGTGCATAATTTGATCAAGCTCCGTCAGCAATTGCGCGAACGCTTTGGCCGGGAGATTACGCTGCAACCCAAAGATATCGCGGTCACTTCGATGGACGAGCAATTTCTCACACGCGCGATGCAGATCGTGGAAGAGCACATGTCCGATAGTCAATTGGGCGTGGAATTTCTCGCGCACAAGATCGGCATGAGCCGGGTGCATTTGAACCGCAAGCTGCGCGCCCTCACAGATCAAACCGCGAATGAGTTCATTCGCACACTGCGCTTGCAACGCGCGGCACAATTGCTCCAAAGGAAGAGCGCCACGGTACTCGAAATCGCCTACGCGGTTGGTTTCAATAATCCCTCCCACTTTGCCGAATGCTTCGCGAAGCAATTCGGCGTGTTGCCCTCCAAGTTTGTGGAATAATCAATCGCGACGATCTGCTGTACCGTCTCGATCGACCTATCCACCAAGGCAGGTCATTGGTGAACGCAATCCCCCTTTGGCGGCCACTTTCTTCTGATTTTCCCGCCCATGTATCATTTCCGGCATGATTTGTTTCCCTTGTGGTAGAGAAGCCGCCCTCGTTTTTCCTACCTTTTCTTCAAATTCGCATTCTGTACGATTTGACCAAGCTCGAGGAGTCTGCCATGTTTCCAAAGTTACGCGTTACGCTACTTTTGGCCGTGCTGCTTGTTTCGGGCGCTGCGGTGACCACCGCCCTTGCGCAGCCTTTCACCTGGTCCAAAGCCGGTACCAGCCCGCAGGATTACGACATCGGCGGCGACCCGACCGTGCCGCACGGTTCTGACAACGCTGCTTTTGTCAAAGCAAAAAGCGCAGCCCTTAACGGCTCCGGTTCCTACGTGGCCAGTATTGCGCCCGGCTCATATAGCAATATGGCCATCAGGCTTTCCGCATACGTCAAAACCGTGAACGTTACCGACGGTGGTCACGTGAGCTTGTGGATGAGCGTCGTGGGTCCTGGGAGCGCAATCTTGAGCTTTGACGACATGATAACGAGAAGACTCGTGGGCACGAACGATTGGGCGCAATATGAAATTGTTTTGGACGTCCCTGAAAACAGCACGAGCATTTCTTTCGGCATTTATATGTTCGCCGGTGGTGCGGCAGAGGCCTATGTCGATGGTCTGCAAATTGAGCCAGCTGCGCGCACGTGGAAGGTCATCACCCTGGCCACAACGCAAACGATCTACTCGCTCAAAGCCGTGGATGAAAACACCCTTTGGGGCGGCGCTTCCGGCGGCGTGTACGTGCGCACGACCGACGGCGGAACGACTTGGAAAATCGGCACCGTGCCGGGAGCAACGTCGCTGACTCTCAATTCCATTGCAGCCATCGATCAAAACACGGTTTATTTCACCGCGAACAACTTCAACACTGGACAGGACGCACGCCTCTACAAGACTGCGGACGGCGGCGCAACCTGGACGCAGCAATATCGCAGTGCCGGAACCGGCGCCTTCCTCAACAGCGTTGCCTTTTGGGATGTGAACAACGGCGTGGCCATGAGTGATCCCGTGGGCGGAAATCTAATGATCCTCAGCACCGCGGACGGCGGTGCCAGTTGGACGCGCGTCCCGGTAACAAATCTTCCGCCGCTGCGCACAAACGAGTTCGGCTTTGGCGACGGTGGCGGCACAATGCTGTTCCTGCATGGTAAGAAGCAACTGTGGTTGGGCACAGGTTACTATGGCGGTGCGAACGGCGCTGCGATACGCGTGTTGCGATCCTCTGATCAAGGCCAGACTTGGAACTTCTCCGATACCCCGCTGGTCACCGCCTCTCCGTATTGCGGTATCCGCACGCTTGCGTTCGCGGATTCGCTCACGGGGTTTGCCGGCGGTTTTCAAGAATTGTATGATAAGAACGCCACCATGCTCGTGAAAACCACAGATGGCGGTCTCAATTGGGCGCCGGTTTCTGCTTTGACGATTGAACCTTCGACCATGCAATACGTGCCCAACACGAACAACAGAATGATCGTCACGAGCTCGGGCCAAGGCGCAGCCTATTCCAACGATGGCGGCGACACGTGGCAAATTCTGCCGAGCACGCAACCGACTTATGCGCTCAGTTTTGCGAGTTCCACTGTGGGTTGGGCTGCCAACACCGTTGTGGGCTGGGCCGCGAACTACAGGCCAGCGGGAAAGATCTTCAAGTTCGTCGGCGATCTGAGCACGACAGTCGCGGAGCAACCAACGGCACTGCCTTCCAGCTTTCACCTCGCGCAGAATTATCCCAATCCGTTCAATCCCTCGACCACGATTCAATATCAACTCCCGCATGCTGCGCAGGTGCAGCTCGCCATCTACAACCTGCTCGGTAAGAAAGTGCGCACGCTGGTTGATGCGAAAGAATCTGCGGGCGTGAAGCAAGTCACCTGGGACGGCCGAGATCAGCATCGCCGGCGCGTGAGCAGCGGCGTGTATCTCTATCAACTTGAGGCGGGCGCGTTTAAGAGGACAAGGCGGCTTTTGTTGATGAAATAGCCTGAACCCCAAAATCAAACGCGGAGCTTATCATGAGCAAAAAATTACGGCTTCTATTTTCGCTTGTGCAAGCACTGTTCGTGCTTGCAGCACAGGGTAGTTTTGCACAGTGGCAACTTCCTTTGTCTGCACATGGCGACGAGCAGTGGGACGCGCGCTTTTTGCCGCCGGGCTTGGGCTATAGGAATCTGTCTGCCGGTAGCAGTAGTGCGATTGCAGTAAACGGCGGAGAGGTTTACTTTGGCGGCGTATTTTCTACGGCCGGTGGTGTGCCGGCAAACAACATTGCCAAATGGGATGGCCACTCCTGGATCGCGTTGGGCAGCGGAATTAGTGGCGGACAAAATCCTGGTGTGTACGCTTTGGCCTTCAATGGCAGCGCACTCTATGTCGGCGGACAATTCAACAATGCCGGCGGCATTTCTGTGAAAAATATTGCGAAATGGGATGGTAGCACATGGTCGGCGCTTGGCAACGGCGTCGCAGGATTCGTCAATAACATTGCATTTGGACCAAACAACGAAGTCTACACCGTGGGCAACTTTGGCACTGGTCATATTGCCAAATGGGACGGAACTTCGTGGTCAGGTTTGGGCGGCGGCGTGAGTGGAGGAGGTAGTCCCACGTCTCCCACTGGCCTCTTCGCAGTGGCGGTCAAAGGCAACGACGTTTACGTGTGCGGCAATTTCAACAAAGCAGGTACCGTCACAGCCAATAAAATCGCGAAATGGGACGGTAGTCAATGGTCAGCGTTGGGTGGCGGCATCGCACAAACTAGTCGCGAGAGTATTAATAGTGTTGCCGTTTTGGGTAATACACTCGTGGCTGCCGGCGACTTTCTCTCCATTGATAACGTGAAGGCGAATCGCATTGCGGCATGGAACGGTAATCAGTGGCAGCCGCTGGGACCGGCAAATAGCGATGGCCTTTCTGGCACCGGAGCCTATGCATATGATCTCGCCGTTTTAGGAAATACTTTATACGCTGCCGGAAGCTTTACAAGTGCGGGAGGGCAGCCTGCGGATAATATTGCAACGTGGAACGGCAGCGCATGGACCGGTTTGCGCAGCGAAAGCGCTCGCGCCGATCAGGCTTTTTGGGTGATTGCGCCCTACGACAGCGCAATCTATGTCGCCGGCTCGAAAAGTTCCATCGGAGATATTGTGACGAATCGTGTCGCCAAGTTTGAAGGCGGAGAATGGTCGGGCTTAGGCACCGGCTTCGATGCCGCGTCGTTGCAAGCCATCGCTCTAAACGCAAGCGGAGAGGTTTATATCGGCGGAAAATTCGGCTCCGTGGCCGGAGTCAACGCGAGTCGCATCGTCAAATGGAATGGCACAGCATGGACGGCGTTAGGCAGTGGTTTAGACGGACAGGTGCGCGCCATCGCTTTGCGCGGCAACGACGTTTTTGTCGGCGGCACATTTAAAAACGCGGGTGGCGCACCGGCGAACAATATTGCGAAATGGGATGAACAAAGCTGGTCAGCGTTGGGCAATGGCATCAGCGGCACTGGCGCGCAAGTCAATGCGATTGCAATTAAAGGCAGCGAAGTATATGTCGGCGGTCAATTCACCGGCGCCAGCGGCGTGACCGCAAATAACATTGCCAAATGGGACGGTGCCAATTGGTCGGCAGTGGGCGCGAACGCGGAGAATGGCGTCGATGCCTCAGTCAATACCATTGCCTTTGCCAGCAACGGCGAATTGTATGTCGGCGGTAGTTTCACCAAAGCCGGCAGCGTGAATGCGAAAGGCATTGCGGTGTGGAACGGCGCGAGCTGGTCTGCGTTAGGCAGCGGCATTACCGGCGCGCTGCAATCGGTTTACGCCATCGTCAGCAACGGCGACGAAATTTATATCGGCGGGCGATTCACGGCCGCGGGCGGCAGCAATTCAAATCACCTTGCAAAGTGGAATAGCGTCACGCGTACGTGGGCGCCGATCGGTGCGGGCGTGGGTGACGCGGTCTCAAGCGTCAACGCACTCACACTCAACGGCAATGAATTGATCGTCGGCGGCTTGTTCGCCAAAGCTGGAGACCTCACCGCGAACAATCTCGCCAAATGGGACGGCAACCAATGGTCGACATTCGGCAGTGGACTCGGCGGCGAGAATCCAAGCGTGCTCACGCTTGCGGCAAACGGCGAGCATGTGTATGTCGGCGGCCAATTCACCACCGCGGGCAAAAAACCTTCGTTCAAATTTGCGCACTGGCAGGGCCCGACCACCAACGTGAAAGACGAGCGTCAGCCTTTTAATCGCCCGCAAGAGTTTGCGCTTAAGCAAAACTATCCCAACCCGTTCAACCCTTCGACGATGATTCCATACGAGTTACCGCATGCCGTTCACGTGCAACTCGCGATCTATAATCTGCTCGGCGAGAAAGTGCGCACGCTCGTTGACACGAAGGAGTCCGCAGGCGTGAAGCACATCACGTGGGATGGCCGCAACGACCACGGCCAGGCCGTGAGCAGCGGCGTGTATTTGTATCGGCTCGAAGCGGGCGAGTTTCGCATGGCGAAACGGCTGGTGCTGCTGCAATAAACTGTGATTCGTAAAAACGTGAAACCGTCCGGACACTGCACTGGTGAAATTGAAATATCCTCGCGCCAAAGCGTCCGGGCGGTGGTTTTTTACGAGCGCATCATTATACCAAGTGCGGATGGTTCCGGCACGCCATGCCCTATGTCTGGACCTGGGCGGAAAATATCGGAAGCTATTGCATTAGCAAGGATTATTAGGATGGAAAACCAGGCAAGCTGAATGAAGCTGCCGATGCGTTGCATGTAAGGGAAATGAAATCCAGGTTGCATATGAGTATCCACTCGGTGAGCGCATCTTGAAATCTGGGCCAAGGAAGATGCATTTTTGAATTTTTTCTGCGCTCGATTTTGCAGAGGCCAGCCTGAGATAGAACTGGGATGGCAATGCCGGCAATGGCACTGTAGTTGGGCAAAATCTTTTGAGAGAAGGCGATTCTGCCCGGCGAGCTGAATCTTGGCAGAGGAAATGAACTGCCGAGGTTGAGGGGTAATATAAGGGGAATATCAAATGGCAAAACCTCTTGAGACTGGGACAAGGCCCAATCTCTAGAGTTCGGAGTGCGCCAGTTTTGCAGAAGCAGCTCGGCGATCATGTTGATGGGATGGTCGGGCAGGCGGCTGAGAATATCGCTCAGATAGGCGAAGGGCTCCACTTGGTGCAGCCTGGTAGTGAAGATGATCGCACCCCATTTCGCACCATCGTGGGAACCAGCGACGAGAAGACTTTTTCATTTATGTGAGGCTTACCGGCATCGTTTTGTAGACGAATCCACACGAAAGCGGGAGACGAGCATGAACTTACTGCAGTCACTCATTGTCAACGTCCTAATGAGTCTACTCTATGGCGTCGTTATTTACTCGTTCGCTATAGGCATCGTACCTGAAAGATTTCGTCAAAGGTTTTTTGAGCTTGTCCCACTGTATCCACGGCCGAAATATGCTGTTCTCTTGTATCTCTTGTCCGGTTTTTTGTATACTTTCTACTCATCGGTTTTTCCTCGCATCTTTTTTCTACGGATCAGATTCTTCGTATTCGTAATTGAGGTTGATATCATAATGGGCTCGCTTTGTGTTATAGCCGCTTCACAAATCGTGAGATTCATTGCAGAACAGCGACTGGAAGCAGTTGAGGAATCATTTGACGAAGAAATGGAACGTAAGCGCCGAGAACGCTATCGCTAATCAGGTATTCGTGGAAGAGCAATTGCGTCACAGGAATAGTGCGTTGTTTCGACTCAGTCGAGATTTGAGTCATCCCCAGCAGCAACTGGTTTGGCAAAAGTTAGTAGGAATTACCTGGCACGCAGTGCTGTGAAGCAGGTGAGGCTGCGCCATTCACCCCTAGGAAAACGCGAGGAAGGCGGGATTTTCGAATCTGAAAGACTACAAGGCGAGTCTGGGCCAGCAGTAGAGTGGATTGCTGTTTCGCATTTCCGATCAGAATCCGCTGTGCAGGGCGGCAAGTCTATTCTTGCCTTGCGCACCGGCAGGGCTGGGCAGCGGTGAGACAAGG
>JABWAN010000193.1 GCA_013361015.1 Candidatus Zhuqueibacterota bacterium
TGATCAGAAACTTGCATCACCACATCCAGATTGTGTTCGATGAATAGAATCGTCTTTCCGCTCGCTGCAAGCTGCGCCATAAGCGCCAACATCTTTTCAATCATGCTCGGATGCACGCCGGATACCGGCTCATCGAGCAGCAGCAAATCCGCCTCTGCCGCCAAACAACAAGCCAGCGTCAACAACTTCTGCTGCCCATAGGAAAGCGCACCAGCCAAATGCTCGTGCTTATTCGCAAGTCCGACCTGATTTAAAATATCGAGCGCAATTTGCCTATTCTCGTGCTCCTCTTTCAGCACTTTTTTTCGTAGCGCGAAAGTCGCCAGCCAATTCTCACCGGTTTGCTTTTGCCGCGCCAAAAGAATATTCTCGATGACCGGCAGGCTTGCGATCAGCCGCAAGTCTTGGAAGGTGCGCACGATGCCGTTGTGTGCGATGCGGTACGGCGGCAGCCGCGTAATGTTCTTTCCCGCATAATGAATTTCACCGGCATCCGCCGCGAGAAATCCCGTGATGATATTGAACACCGTGGTCTTGCCCGCGCCGTTCGGACCAATGAGTCCGACGATTTTGCCTTTGGCAATCATGCACGAAAAATCTTCCACTGCTTTCAAACCGTCGAAAGTTTTGGAAAGATTTGAAACGGTGAGCAAGGCATCAGTCATTTCTCAAAAATCCATCAATCCAGCAACCCACAACTCCAAGTTCATTTGAGTTCGTATTCCCCAACCAACCCCTTTGGCCGAAAGATCATCATAACCACGAGCAAGGCGCCGTATATGATCTGCCGCATATTCGCCGCAATCGCATTGGGCATGCCGAGGAAGCGCAGCATTTCAGGAAGCACGATCAACACTGCTGCTCCAATAACAGAGCCTTTGAGACTTCCGGCGCCGCCAACAATGACGATGGAAATCATAAAAATTGATTCGAGAATGGTGAAGCTGGTGGGATCGATGAACGTCACATAGTGCGCATACAACGCACCGGCAATCGCAACGAGCGCGCCACCCATGACAAACACGAGAATCTTGTAGCGAGTAACGTTCTTGCCCAGCGCCTGCGTGAAAATCTCGTCCTCGCGAATGGCTTTGAGCACGCGGCCAAACGGCGACTCGATCACGCGCTTGGCAAAAAAGTAAACCGCGAGCGCGCACACGCCTGAGAGCGCCAGGTATTCCACGTGTGAAGTGATGGCAAAACCGAAAATGTTGGGCTGCGGAATCCCCGGAATGCCCAATGGACCACGCGTGAGCCCGACCCAGTTGTTGAAGATGCTGAACAGAATCATCTGAAAGCCGAACGTGGCGATCACCAAATAATCGTCGTGAATGCGCAGAGAAGGAAAAGCTACCACTGCCGCTACCGCGCCCGCCATTGCCATCGCGACAATGAGATTCAATAGGAACGGCGTACCGTAATTCACCGCAAACAAAGCCGCGACATACGCGCCGACCCCGTAAAATGCCGCATGCGCAATCGACAAAATGCCGGTATAACCCGCGATGAGATTGAGCGAAATGGCGATGATTATGTAAATGTTGATGAGGATGAGAATGTGGAGAAGGTAGGCCATGACTACGCCCGTGATGGCTCAGACAAATTCGACGGTTTCATGCTCAATTGAAATCCGTGAAATGACAAACATGTCATCCTTATTGACCTGAGGATCATTGAGCAAATATTCCCACACGGAATTCTGTCGCTCGGAAAAGGGCATTTGTTGAAAACTTGGTGAAGAAAGAAAGACGCCCACGCTCCCTTCATATTCTGTCGGGAAAAAATCGACCGTCATATTGGGATCGCCCAGGACGGCTCGCCCGTAGCGCTTGAAGGCTTCCCGCAGCCGCTCCAGAATTTTTTTATCTACCATTATAGTCCCAACCATGTCATCACTCCATATTTTGAGTTAAACAGCCAAGCTTTCAGATTGTCTGAATCAACTTGATGGGAAGGATCTGCAATTTTATAACGCCATGAAACCTCGGCATGAATGGTGTTGATGCTACTGAAACTGGCAAATACTTCTGGTAAAGATTTTAGCTCATCTTTTAAACCGGCATAAATTACCAGCGCATTCAGATCATGCGTTTTAAGAATTGCCGGCAACTTCTCCAACTTGAGCACGTCACAGATTTTGAATTTCAGCCGCGCCTCGACTATGTACGTCCCAAGGTAAACCGACGCCGTCCATCGCCCTTTTTCGCGCAGCGCGTCGAAATCTTCTTTGCGATCACGCGCTAATTGCTCGAATTCGGATTTGTTCGTGGACGTAAATCTCGTCAAATCACTGAATCTCAACCCCTGATTATAACATTCCTCGACTGGATTAGCAATGCTTTTCTGTTCGCAGATCGCTTTTGCTTTTTTCTTTTTGCCCCTTGCTCCTTGCCCCTTGCTAAACCTCCGCCTTCCGAATCTTCTTCCCAAAGAAGCCTTGGGGCCGGAAGAGCAGAAACAAAATGAGAATGACGAACGCGATGGCGTCTTGCCATTGCGAAGAGATGTACCACACGCCAAGATGTTGCGCCAAGCCGAGCAACAGCCCGCCCAGGTACGCGCCGAGAATGTTGCCCAACCCGCCAATGACCACCGCCACCACGCCATACAGCATGGCTTGAAAACCCATGAGCGGGGTCATGTCGATATCGAGTGAAATGAGAATAGCCGCAATGGCAGCCAGCGCGGAGCCGATGAAGTACGTGAAGTAGATGATTCTGTCTTTGTTCAGCCCCATGACCACGGCCAGCTCCGGATCGTTGGCAACCGCGCGCAGGGCTTTGCCGATTTTGCTGCGTTTGAGAATGATGAAAGTAATAACGAACAGTGCGAGACTGGTGAGAATGATGGCGATTTGCACCGGCGTGATGCGGGCGCCCAAAACATTCAGCCCTTCGCGCACCTCCCCCATGCGAATGGTTTTGGTGTCATCCCCGAAAAAAAGCGAGATGAGGTTTTGCAGAATGATGGAAACCCCGAGAGACGCGATAAGTAAGATTGTGCCGCTTGCCCTTTGCCCCTTGATTGGTTTGTAAACGAAAAACTCAATGGCCACGCCCAACAGCGCGGCAGACAAAACCGCCAGCGCCACTGCGACTGCGAACGGTAGTTTGAAAAGAATGAAGTAAAGGAAGGTGAAATATGCGCCGGCGGTATAAACCGCACCATGCGCAAAGTGAAAGAAGCGAACGGCGCTGTAGATAATTGAAAAGCCGAGAGCGACCAAGGCGTAGACGCTTCCGGCGAGGAGACTGTTTAAAATGATTTGCAAGTTCAATTTTTGCCACTTTATACTTTTATTCTCACACAGTCACGCCATTAGCCACCGTTATACTTTTAATGTGAATGTGAAGCATTTTTTCAATAGCTTCCATTGTATGAGCATTATCAATTTTTATCCCATTGAATGAAAACTTTGTACCCAGTTCATTATAGGTTCCCAAGAATCCTTCTTTTTCCTGGTGATTGATAATCACAATCATTCTAGAGTTTTCATATTCTTTATTCAATTCAATTTCTCTAAAATTACCTTTGGAATTGCTAGATCTTAGCACTTTTAAGAACTTGAACATATTGTCAAAATAATCTTGAAAATATATTAGCTCCTGTTCTGATTTAAGTCTGTACTCTGCAAATTTGCGTCGCAAATATTTAATATGAAAATCAAGCAGTGGGGATGGGTTATTGCTTGGTCTTGATCCAAAACTACTTTTTTCATACAAGTATGCATTCTTATAGATATTTTCTTTTTTAGGGTATTCTTCATTTATGTCTTCGTGATCAGTGTTGAGTTTCAAATAGTGATAATTAATAGTTACTCCATCACGAAGTTTCTCAAGAAGAAGCTTCCTATATATCTCATGCTGAGGAAGCCTTTCGTTGTAGCCCATAAAAAAACTCGGAAAAATAACGCTTATCACGTCTCCACCTTTTGATCTAATCAGTATGTCTATGAGTATTTCCATGAAGTGAGAAAGCTCACTAGAAGAAGTTACGCCTTTCACTTTTAGATAAATTAGAATGCTCAGAAGCGTGCCCCAGATCGATAGCCAAATGTCTATATAATTTGATTTGATAGTTGAAAAGTATTTCACTAATATCTCATTGTAAAATAGCTCCCTTTGAATCAAGACTTTCGATAGTATTGGGATGAATACAAATATCAAAAAAACAAGTGATATGGTATTTCTTCGCAAAAACAAGTTAAAAGTATAAAGACGTTGATAGAAAAAACGCTCCACCAGAAAAACACCAACTACAACTAGTGTAAAACAAATTATGAACCACAATGAACTCAAATTCAGTATTCCGAGAAGGCAATAGGCAAAAACTAGCAGAAATATCAAAGGAAAGAGAATAACTGAATGAATTATTCTATAAAAAATCTTCAAGCGACTCTACTCCATGTTTGGTAAAGTTAAAACTCTATAGAACCCGCCCGAATCATCCATCGAGTAATGGGCTTTTATTAATTCGCAAAAACAACCAATCGTACCACCATTTCCAAACAATGCCATATCAAAACTGGATTTTATCAATCCTTTTTTGTTTCGCAGTTGATCAGAAGAAAAAGCCCACCATCTATGTTCAAAGGCATCGCTATCTTTGATTTTTTTGCCCCCAGTTCTGTTGGGTATTCCATATTTGTTGATACTATATATTTTACCAATCGGAGGAATTACGATTCTTTCTTGAGGAGTATTTCTATCGACTACAAGAGCTTCGTATTCACCGTTTTCATTTATCTGGAAATCCGTTAAATAAGTATCAACAAGCACTGTCGATTTAAATGGATGTCTTACTAAAGAAATAGAAGCTTCTTCATTTCTATCTTGTTCGAATTTCAACCATACATCGGCTTCATTGCAAGCTCTACTTCCTTGATTCAATACAGTATCCATCCAGAGTTGCATATACTCTGACAGCGTAATGACGTGTCTATTGGGGGGACATTTTACCCTTGCCCCATTTAAGACATCCCTATAAGAAGTTGCCGAAACCCAAGAACTCATACTATCATCTTCACGCGCATCAACCAAAATCGAAAGATCTTCTAAACGATGCATGAATCCTCTTTTTGCTATGGAGAATTACGGAAGTTGGTCACTAAAAAACACATCTGTAGCCTTGCTCGTTTATTTCTTCAATGGTGTCAAATCTTCGCTTAGAAATATATATTCACCGTCTTCAATCTTTTTGATTGAAATGTCTTTAATTACATCTCCGTTTTCATCAAAAGATATTCGTCCCGTTGCTCCAGCAAAATCCTTTGTTTTAAACAGAGCGTTTTTTATTTGCTCTGAAGTTGTGTTGCCTTGCGCTATTACTTGTGCTAGAATTTTCATTGCATCATATGTAGAAGCCGCGAATATTTCACTTGCTTTGTTATACTTCGCCCTGAAGGCTGTATCGTATTTTTGTACGGCAGCATTCTCCGATATTGGATTGTATGCAGGTGTTGTATAAATAATTCCATTTATCAAAGCGCCTGCAGTTTCCTTAACTTTTGGATCTTCGATTCCTATACCACTTAAAACGGGGAGCTTTACATTTAATTCATGTAATTGCTTTAAGATTTGGCCCATTTCTACTTGGCCGATTAAATATATTGCATCGGGCTTGGCTGAATTTATTCTACTTAATTGCGTCCCAAAGTTTGAATCACTAGCTAAATAAGAATCCATCGAAACAGTTTCACCGCCAAACTCTTTGAATCTCTCTTTAAACGCAGAGCTATAACTTGCGCCCATGTCATTATTAATATACATCACTGCAATTTTTCTATAATTCAGTTTATTGTAGCAAACATCTGCCATCTTCTGGGCGATTGATCTTGCTGACGGCCAATTTCGAAATGTAAAATCATTAGGAGATGAATATTTGTCAACGGAGATCGTTGGGGCAAAGAGAACTATTTTCTCGTTGTTGGCTAACGAAGAAATAGCCATTGCTAGCCCACTTGATTCTGGGCCTATTATTACTGCAACTTTATCAACACTTGCTAGCTTTTGGAATGCAGCGATTGCTCCATTGGGTGTTGATTTCGCATCTTCGACAATGATGCTAACAGCCAAACCGCTTCCTTTATATTCATCAAGGGCGAGATTAAGCCCCTCCAACGCTTTATTTCCATAAGGTGCTATAGGACCCGTTTGAGAAAAAATAGCTCCAATTTTGACCTCGCTGTTACTTTGATGACTGCAACCAAACAATACCAAAAGCAAGAACAGAAAATACGAAAGTATCATTGGTGCGGCATGACGAGTTCTATCAGTTCTCATTGGAAATCCTTCTCGATCATGAATCGATTCGTTTTTCAAGGGCGATCTGTCGATTTGGAAAGCAGATTTAACTTTCTAAAATTTAAAATATAAAGCTCTCGTTAAAAAAGCAAGCCCACACTTAAATACAAATGCTCGAACAAATTTTCCTCGTGCGGTTGACCCCATGAATCTTTGTTGTTGGGAATGGAGCCGACATAACCATTCACGCTTTCACCGTCAATTGCAATGCGCGCTGGCGGTAAAGATGTTCGAACAAATTGCCCTCGTGCGGCTGATCCCAAAGAATTTTATTGGTCGGAATCGGCCCGATGTTGAGGCGGTCAACGTTAGGCGCAGAGAAAAGCGCGCGGGTGAACGCCTCGTCTTCTGTTATCGCCGTCAGCACCAAAGTCGTTCCGATGCGTGAGAGCAACTCGTGCTGCGGCGCTTGCACCACGCTGGCAAAGGGAATGGCGGATCATGCGCCATTCTTTTCAGCCAAGTCTCTCTTCAATCCCGCAAATGCGGCCTCTTCCAGATCAATTCGTTCTTGGATGATTCGTTTCAGCCAGTCATTGACATTGGTTTCCCGATGAAGGCGAGCAACAAAGGCAGCGCGCAAAGCCAATTCCGAAGGCAGCGACAAAGGGGCCGGCTTGGCTCTGCGAACGCGCACGGGTTTTTCCCATGCAGCGTCGTCATCAGCTTGCGCCACGACGATCTTGTCAATCTCGTTTGCAGATAGGGTTTTATGCTTACGCTTACCTCTCATATCGGCCATCCCGTAATGATACGAACAACGTTCTTGGGATTGAGTTGAAAGATGATTTTTAGTCTGCGTCCACCGAATGACCTTCCTACGAGTTGATAGCGGTCACGATAGGACTTGTTACGGCGCACCTCAAAGCCGGAGAAAAAACATTCAACAGCTTCCTCGAACGTCACACGATGCGCCGCCAGTTCATCACGATCAAAGTCGTATTCAAAATCAGTTGGTTTAAAACGTTGCCAATTTGCCATTCGTGGCCCTATCTAGTGTTTGCAGATCAAGGCTGCACCTCAATAAGGCTGACGAATCAAAAATATATGACTCTTGCCCCAAAAGCAAGCACACCTTGCGAAACCTTTTCGTCATACTTTATTCACCTGAAATGCCCTGCGCCGATACAAATGCCCGAACAAATTCCCTTCACGCTTTCACCATCAACTGCAAGGCGCGCTGGCGGTAAAGATGTTCGAACAGGTTGCCTTCGTGCGGCTGATCCCAAAGAATTTTATTGGTGGGGATCGGTCCGATGTTGAGGCGATCGACATTGGGCGATGCAAAGAGGGCGCGCGTGAACGCTTCCTCTTCCGTAATCGCAGTCAACACCAAAGTGCTTCCGATGCGCGACAGCAATTCGTGCTGCGGCGCTTGCACCACGCTGGCAAACGGGAATAAAAATTCCACATTGGCCAAGGGATGTTCGGCATCTTCACACCACACCACCGTCGGCAGCAAAAACGTGCAGCCGTCTTTTTCCACCAGGCGTTTGCCGCCGCGGTATTTGGCGGTCAAATCCTCGGCGCCGGCAACATGAAGCTGCTGCTCGATCATGTCGTTGATGCGCTGCGCAAATTTTTTGTTGGTGAAGGCAGAAATCTGTGCCTGGGGATCATCCATCGCGCGCGCTTCGATGGCGGCCAGGCGCTGCGCCAACACCTCGGCGATTTCGCGGCCATGCGATGGAACCCAAATGCCGGAAGCATTCAAGCACGAACGCCCGCCATTCGCGGCAATCGAAGTGACCATCACCTCGAGATATTCTTCCCAGCGCGGAATCTGATCTTCGGCAATGATGATTTTGCTCCAACCGGGTCCGTGAAT
>JABWAN010000194.1 GCA_013361015.1 Candidatus Zhuqueibacterota bacterium
GAAGAAGAAATTATTTTGGAGCTAAAGTCTGTCGAGGTAATTTTGCCCGTTCACGAAGAGCAATTGCTGACTTATCTGAAACTTGCCAACAAAAGAGTCGGCCTTTTAATAAATTTCAATGCCGAGGTGCTCAAAAACGGTATCCGGCGCAAGATAAACGGCTACGACTAAAAGTGTTTTCTCTGTGAACCTTTGTGAAACCCTGTGCCTCTGTGTTGAACAATGGATGCCATAAAAAACTATATCAACGGCGAACTCGTCGCGCCGCTCTCCAATCAATACCTCGATAACTTCAATCCCGCGATAGGCGAAGTCTATGCGCAAACGCCGGACTCCGACGAGCGCGACGTGGCGTTGGCAGTGGAAGCCGCGGAGCGTGCTTTCTTTATGTGGTCAAACATGCCCGCGGAGCAGCGATCGCGAATATTGATGCGCATTGCGGATTTGATCGAACACAACCTCGAGCGCCTCGCCGAAGCCGAGTCCATCGACACGGGCAAGCCTATCACTGTCGCGCGCACCGTTGATATTCCGCGCGCCGCGAGCAATTTCCGCTTCTTTGCTTCGGCAATCATGCACCACGCCAGCGAGGCGCACGCGATGGAGAGTGCGGCAATCAACTACACGCTGCGCCAGCCGCTCGGCGTGGTCGCCGGAATTTCACCGTGGAATTTGCCGCTTTATCTGTTCACGTGGAAAATCGCGCCTGCCCTAGCAGCAGGAAATTGCGTAATCGGCAAGCCTTCGGAAATTACGCCCATGACGGCTTATCTGCTCGCCGAGGTTTGCAATCAAGCGGGATTGCCGCCGGGCGTTTTGAATATCGTGCATGGCTACGGCCATAAAGTCGGCAGCGCAATTTCTGTGCATCCGAAAATCAGCGCGCTCTCTTTTACGGGCAGCACGCGCACCGGCGCGGAGATCGCACGCCTCGCCGCGCCCTTGTTCAAAAGGCTTTCGCTGGAGCTGGGCGGAAAGAATCCGAATATCATCTTCGCGGATTGTAAGTACGAGGAGATGCTGCAAACCACGCTGCGCTCTTCTTTTTCCAACCAAGGGCAAATTTGCTTGTGTGGCTCGCGTATTTTCGTGGAGCGCCCGCTTTATGAAAAATTCAAAACGGATTTTGTAGCTGCTACGCAAGCCTTGCACCTCGGCGATCCGAGGAACGAGGATACGCAACTCGGTGCGATCGTTTCGGAAGCCCATCTGCAAAAGATTCTTTCGTATCTCGCGTTGGCCAGAGAGGAAGGCGGGGAAATTTTGTGCGGCGGGAAGAGAACGATAGTGCCGGGTCGTTGTCAAAAAGGCTGGTTTGTGGAACCGGCGGTCATTGCGAACCTCTCGCCCGATTGCCGCACCAATCAAGAAGAAATTTTTGGGCCGGTGGTGACGATCATGCCTTTCGAAAATGAAGAGGAGGTTTTGAATTATGCGAACGCCACGAGCTACGGACTGGCCGCAACAATTTGGACGGAGAATTTGACGCGCGCGCATCGCCTTGCCAATCGCATCCAATCGGGCATTGTTTGGATCAATTGCTGGATGTTGCGCGATCTCCGCACGCCGTTTGGCGGGATGAAAAATTCCGGTATGGGACGTGAAGGCGGCTGGGAAGCGCTGCGCTTCTTCACCGAGTCGAAGAATGTTTGTGTAAAATTATGAATGCCTCCGCCGAGATTATCACTTCTTCAAATGCGCCGGAGCCGGTCGGCCTCTATCCCCACGCGCGCCGCGTGGGCAATTTGCTTTTTCTCTCCGGCATTGGCCCGCGCGCGCGCGGCAGCAAAAAAATTCCCGGTGTGGAATTGGATGCGAGCGGAAAGATCGTCTCCTATGACATCGCCGCGCAATGCCACTCCGTGTTTCGCAATGTGAGAAGTGTTTTAGAAGAAGCGGGATCGAACTGGGACCGACTCATTGACGTGACCGTGTTTCTAACCAACATGAAAGATGATTTTGCCATCTATAACCGTCTCTACGCGGAGTATTTTAAGGATAACCAACCTTGCCGCACGACCGTTGAAGTGGCTTCTCTACCCACGCCCATTGCGATCGAGTTGAAGTGCATTGCAACGATTGGCTGAGCCGAATACATTACTTGCCCAACTGATTCTATTTGTGAGCACCGCACCAACACAAAAAGGAGAACAACAATGGAAATGCGCGAGATGCCGAAGGCTTTGCAGCCTTTCAGTCTCATGGGGTGGGTCGAGAGCAACAAGCATCTTCTCATGCCGCCGGTGGCGAATGAGACCATCTTCAAAGGCAACGAGAATTTTATCGTAATGGTCTCCGGCGGCCCGAATTCGCGGAAAGATTATCACTACAACGAGAGCGAAGAGTTGTTCTTGCAGCTCAAAGGCGATATCAAAATTAAACTCTATCAAGAGGGCAAACACTGGGAAGTGGCGGTGCGCGAAGGCGAGATGTTTTTGATTCCGCCCAAAGTGCCACACTCGCCACAGCGCTTTGCGAACACTTACGGCTTGATCATCGAGAAGCATCGGGCGAAGGGCGAGAACGACGGCTTTCTTTATTTCTGCGAGAAGTGCGGCAATCTACTTTACGAAGAATATTTTTTCCTCGAAGACATCGTCAAGCAATTCCCCATGGTCATGCGCAACTTCTACTCTTCGCTCGAACGGCGCACGTGCAAGAAGTGCGGGCATGCGATGGAATTGCCTGCGAATTGGGAGCAGAGCATTGCCGAGCGCAGCAAGGACAACGAATACGCCGCGGATCCCTTTGCGGCCGTGCATGGCAAGTCGTGGTGAGCATTCAACTATGGTTTGGCTGTGGTTTGCCGTCGAATCGCTTGGACGCTCGATTCTAGTGTATGTACAGTTGTATTGATGCGGACTAATTTTGAAGAAACCGCCGCGTCTATGCCTCGAAAAATAAGTTTATCTAGTGGAGAGTGATAATGACACTCATCTCCAAAGGCAAAAGTCCTTTCAATCCCGGCCAGCCCGTCCCCGTGGAACTATTCGTCGGTCGTCAAAAACAAATTGATCATATCATGGTCAGAGGCGCAGGTCAAGTGGAAGCAGGTAAGCCGGTCGCAGTGTACATCCAAGGCGAGTATGGCATCGGCAAAAGTTCGATTGCCGGTTTCGTCCAGGCACTTGCGGAAGAGCGGAATCACCTGCACGCTATCTACGCGCCACTGGGCGGAGCTGAAAATCTAGATGATGTCGGTGCTGCGATCTTGGAAGCAACTTTGCGCTCCGGAGCTTTTAATCCCACGCGCAAGGAAAAAATCCGCCAATGGCTTGCAAAGTATGTCGGTGAGCAGTCTTTGTTTGGCTTCACAGTCCGCGCCGATGCACTGAAAAAAGATGCGCCCACCGTGGCCTCAGGGCTTTTGCCCTTTTTGCAGGAAGTGATGAACCGCCTGCAAGAGACAGGAGTCAAAGGCGTCTTTCTGGTGTTGGATGAGATCAACGGCATTACCGCGAATCCCAAGTTCGCGCATTTTCTCAAGGCCCTTGTTGACACGAATGCACTATCGCGCACGCCTTTGACTTTGATGCTCATGCTTTGCGGAGTCGAAGAGCGTCGCCGGGAAATGATTCATCACCACCAGCCCGTGGAGCGCATTTTTGATATTGTTGAGATCGAGCCAATGTCGCGCGAGGAGATGGAAGACTTTTTTAAAAAGGCTTTCGATAGCGTTCATATTCAGGTTGAAGCGGAAGCTATGAACGCCATGACAGCAAACTCCGCCGGCTTTCCAAAGATTATGCACTTGATTGGTGACGCCGCATTTTGGTTGGATCAAGACGGTATTATTTCCGCGGAGGATGCCGGTTCGGCCATCATCATGGCGGCGGATGAGGTCGGCAAAAAGTTTGTCGCGCAACAGGTCTACAAGGCGTTGCGTAGTGCTGATTATCATTCCATTCTCGCCAAGATTGCACAAATGACGCCGACTACTATGAGTTTTAGAAGAGCGGAAGTCATTGCCGGTTTAACGGAGACAGAGAAAAAGAAATTCGATAACTTTCTGCAAAAAATGAAAACCTTGAAGGTCATTCGTTCCGGCGAAACGCAAGGCGAGTATGTCTTTAATATGAGGATGGTCTGGCTTTATATTTTGTTGCAGAGCTTGCTGCGAAAACCTGCCAAAAAGTAAAGTTTCATTTTGGAGTTACTGTCATGAACAAAAAGTTCATTGTGCTCGCAACCACGCTCCTCGCTATGGCAACTTTCGCACAGACACCTTATAAGCTTCCGCCCCAAACAGTCGTCGATATTCTTGATGCACCGCCGACGCCCTACACGATTATCAGTCCGCGCGGCGACGCCATGCTCTTCGTAGAATATCGGCCCCATCCTGCGATTGCGCTGCTGGCGCGACCGCTTCTCAAGCTCGGAGGGTTGCGCCTCGATCCGCAACGCAACGCGCGGCAGCGGCTCTCGGAATACACCGGCTTGTCGATCAAATGGCTGCAGCCGAATCGTACCGTGAATATCGGGCTGCCGGAAGACGCGCGCGTTGGCATTCCGAGTTGGTCGTATGATGGTGCGAAGCTCGCCTTCACGCGAGACGTAGAGGCCGGCGTCGAACTTTGGGTGGCCGATGCGAAATCCGGCGAGGCACGAGCGCTAGCGAATATGCGCGTGAATGATGTTCTCTCAACGGCATTTGCGTGGATGGGTGACAACGCGCATTTGTTTGTGCAGCTCATTCCCGAAAATCGCGGGACGGCGCCGCAGCCTCCCAGCGTTCCGTATGGTCCGATCGTCGAAGAGACTGCGGGGAAATTTTCCAAGGTGATGACCTTTCAAGATCTGTTGCGCAATCCCCACGATGAGGCGTTGTTCGAGTATTATGCGACTGCGCAGCTTGCGGTCATAAACGTGGAGACGAATGAAGTTCACAGGATCGGCGCGCCGGGTTTGATTATGGGCGCGTCGTTTTCGCCGGATGAGAAGTATGTGTTGGTTTCCAAACTGAAGAAGCCGTTCTCGTATCGTGTGCCATATTCCTATTTTACGCGCACCGTGGAAGTGTGGGATCGCGCGGGCAAGTTGATTGCGACGATTGCCGATCTGCCTATCTCGGATGAAATTCCCACGCAGGGCGTGCCCACTGGGCCGCGCAGTGTGCAATGGCAAGCATTGCAATCGGCGACGCTTTTGTGGGTGGAAGCTTTGGACGGTGGGGATCCGCTTAGGAAAGTCGAGCACCGCGACAAGTTGATGCGCCTCACGGCGCCGTTCGCAGCAGCCGCGCAGGAAGTGCTGAAGCTGCAGCATCGTTATGCCGGGCTCAATTCAACGGCGCGCGCGCAGGAAGTACTCTTGACGGAGTATGACCGTGACCGGCGCTGGCGCACCACGGCTTTTGTCAATCTCATCAAACCGGAAAAATCGCGCAAAGTTATTTTTGATCTCAGCGCCAACGATGATTACAATGATCCCGGCCGCCCGGTTTATGAGACGCGCCCGGAGGGCGTGAGTGTATTGCGGCAAGAGGGCGATTGGATTTTTTTCAATGCGCGCGGCGCTTCGCCCGAAGGCGAACGTCCGGCGTTGGATCGCTTGAATCTCAAAACTCTTAAGAAGGAGCGCCTCTTTCATTCAAGCGGCAATGCCTACGAGCAATTCATTGCGTTCGCCGGCAAGGACAACAACACGATCATCACGCGCTATGAGTCCAAAACCGAGCCGCCGAATTTTTTTCTCGTCAATTTGAAAAAGCAGGAGCGCACGACGCTGACGGCTTTCAAAGATCCCGCGCCGCAGCTTACGGGTTTGAAAAAAGAGTTGGTGAAATATGAGCGTAGCGATAGCGTGCAGCTTTCGGGCACGTTGTACTTGCCGCCGAACTATCAAGCCGGTGAAAAGCTGCCGCTCATTATTTGGGCATACCCGTTGGAGTATTCCGATCCCGCTACTGCGGGCCAAGTGCGCGGCTCCCCGAATACCTTCACGTTCCTGCGCGGCACTTCGGTGCTCTTTTTTCTGATGCAAGGCTACGCCGTATTGCTCGATGCCACCATGCCGGTCGTCGGCGATCCCGAAACCATGAACGATACTTTTGTCGAGCAGATCGTAGGCGCAGCACAAGCGGCGATTGACAAACTCGATGAGATGGGCGTGATTGATCGCAAGCGCGTTTGCATTGCCGGGCACAGCTATGGCGCATTTATGACTGCAAACCTGCTCGCGCACTCGGATTTGTTCGCCGCGGGCATTGCGCGTAGCGGCGCATACAATCGTTCGCTCACGCCCTTCGGCTTTCAAAGCGAACGCCGCTCGTTTTGGGAAGCCTCCGACACCTACATGAAAGTGTCGCCGTTCACGCACGCGCACAAGATTAACGAGCCGCTCCTGCTAATTCATGGCGAGGCCGATAATAATTCCGGCACGCATACGATGCAATCGGAGCGGCTGTATCAAGCGATCAAAGGCAATGGCGGCACGGCTCGTTTGGTGCTACTACCGCACGAAAGCCACGGCTACGTCGCACGCGAATCGGTACTGCACACGCTCGCCGAGATGTTCGAATGGGCGGAAAAGTACGTGAAGAATCGCAAGACGGAGGTGGGAACAAATTAGGAATTGCGTGGCGGTTTTTAGCTACGCAGAATTGCTGCGTGCGGAAGTAGCTCATCAGTCAACCGAACAAGCTATGTTTGGAACAAACTTGTTGAGAGGAGGATGTGTAACGATCCGCACGATCTGATTGAGTGCGCGCTTCAAGTTGCTAGCCGACATTTACAGACATGACCTTGTCTTTTGCATTCCTCTCTTTTGCATGATCCGTTCTCAAATTCAAATGTAGCTGCCGGCGCAAAACTCAGACTCTTAGCGAGCCACGGAAGGCCCTCGCGGCATAGTAAGATTCCGCACCGTTGTGATACACGAAGACTTTGCCGTAGCGACGATCACAAAAGAGGGCGCCACCGAGCTCTCTAATATCAGCCGGAGTCTGCACCCAGCTCGACGTTTTCGTATCGAACTCTCCAAGTTTCTGCAGCCCCCGATATTGTTCTTCCGTTAAGAGTTCAATGCCCATGGCGGCGGCCATACCAATAGCGCTATTTTTTGGCTTATGTTCCTTCCTTGACTCCAGCGCTTCGCGGTCGTAACAGAAGCTTCTGCGGCCATTAGGACTTTCTGCTGAACAATCATAAAAAATGTATTCGCCCGTCTTCTTATCATAACCAACAACATCCGGTTCACCGCCAGTTCTTTCCATTTCATTCAGCGACCACAGTTTTTCAGGATTAGCTTCCAGCCTTGCTTGTACTTTAGCCCATTCGAGCCCCTTATGGCGGTTCATGTTTTTCTCAAAACGAGCTGGCAATGCGCTGAGTAATTCTTCACGTTGCTTTACTTTCATGTCTTTTGCTTTTTGCATTTCTGTCCCTGTCTTTCTGTTTTTTCATCGGCCTTCGCTCGCGCGGCCTGCTTACGACTTGTTCTTTCGCTTCACAACCGCGTCAGACAACGTTGACACGCACAGCCTTATGCGGCGCCTAACGCCCGCGTTAAGCCACCGCCGGCCGAAGCGGCTCGGCAGAGAGAAGGCCCGTCATCTGCGATGGGCTTAAGCGCATAGTCAGGTTGCAGCCCGAACGCGATTGCTCTTGAGCAACCACGCTAGATACGCCGCTGCGGCCACATCGTAGGTCAGACAGAACGCCGGCCACCAAGCCGGTACGCCTGGATTGGATATGACGCGGCCATGCACAAGATCGAAGACGCCATGGGCCGCTAGCGCAAGCACCACAAGCCAAAGCGATGATCTGAAGCCAAACACTGCAAATGCGAGGAAGACTGCGATCACGACGGACTCAAGCATGAGCGCATCTGTGGATGCTCCCATGACCGCGAACAGCGCGTAGTAAGACGCAATGACAATCGTCACGGTTGGGTAAAAGGCACGGTCACGGTCCAACCGAGTGGCAGTGGCAAACAGCCCCACTGCGAGTGCAAGGAATGCTCCTACAAGTAGTGCCACGATTCACCTCGTTATTTATGCTGCGAACTAACGGCTTGCGTTACCGGCTGGCGGGCGGAGCGTGGACTCTGCTTGGGAGCAGGATTCCGCTTGGGTGTAGAAAAAGCCCGAAAATGCCGC
Organism: Candidatus Zhuqueibacterota bacterium; assembly: GCA_013361015.1. GTDB lineage: Bacteria > Zhuqueibacterota > Zhuqueibacteria > Zhuqueibacterales > Zhuqueibacteraceae > JABWAN01. Next base: position 8,099 of record JABWAN010000194.1, read on the forward strand.
AGAATCCCA
>JABWAN010000195.1 GCA_013361015.1 Candidatus Zhuqueibacterota bacterium
TCCTTGCCCCTTGCCCTCTTTGCCGGCACTACGGGCAAGCTCTCAGGTCGAGTGCTCGATAAACAAAAGCAGCCGCTGCCCGGCGCAAATGTGATTATCGTGGGCACCCCATTGGGCGCAGCCGCGGACCTCGAGGGCTATTATAGCATCCTCAACATTCCGCCCGGAACATATCGCGTGCAATTCTCCATTATCGGCTATCAAACGTATATCGTCGAAAATGTGCTCATTACCAGCGACAAAACGACGCCGCTCAGCGCCGACCTGGGTGAAGAAACGCTCGCCGCGGAGGAAGTCGTGGTTGTGGCGCAGCGCCCGGTGGTGGAGACCAATCTCACCAGTTCCGTGTCCACGGTCACAAGCGAGAATATTGCCACGCTGCCCGTGCAAGAGCTGAATGACGTCGTGAATTTGCAGGCTGGTGTGGTAGACGGCCATTTTCGCGGCGGCCGTATTGGCGAGGTGCAATATCAAATCAACGGCGTGACGGTCAACAATCCTTACGATAACTCTTCGACGCTGCGTATTGACCGCTCGCTATTGCAGGAAGTGCAAGTCATTAGCGGCACGTTCGATGCGGAATATGGCCAGGCCATGAGCGGCGTGGTGAATGCAGTGCTCAAAACCGGCTCGGAGCAATTCAAGTGGAATGCCGAGAGCTATCTTAGCGATTATGTCTTCGACGAGGATCGGCGAGGGGCAAAGGATGAATTTCGCCCGCTGTCACGGCAAAATCATCAGGTCAGCCTCAGCGGGCCCCTGGGTTTGCCGAAGACGTATTTCATTGTCAGTGGCCGGCGTTTTATTGACGAGGGCTACATCAACGGCTTGCGCGTGTTCGTTCCGACCGATACCTCGCTAGTGCCCACCGGCGATCGGGAAGAGATTCCGCTGTATCATTCGCGTGAATGGTCGGGTTTGGTCAAAATCACGAATCGTATTTTGCCGAGTATCGAGATTTCCTATCAAGCCATTCCGAATGTGGTGGAGGGCAGGCGCTACGATTTGTTTTTTATATTCAACCCCGACGGCGCACCCACACAAAAGACGGTTTCGCTGGTGCACGGCCTGGATTGGACCCACACGGTTTCCAAAAACACTTTTTATAATGTGAGTCTGCGTCAGAATCATTTCGATTATCGTGATTACGTTTATGAAGACGTGAAGGATTCACGCTATGATGCCGCGGGCGCGGCCAGGAGCGATCCCGCAATCCTTTCGGGCTTTGCGGTGCAAGGCGTGAGCTTCACTCGGTTCAAACAAAACACCGACAGTTATGTTGTCAAAGGCGCGCTTACCAGCCAAGTGTCGCGCTCGCATCTGTTCAAGGCCGGCTTGGAGTATCAATATTCCGATCTGGAATTCGGAACGCCGGGACTCATTGTCTCACAGGGTGATTCACTGAAACGCTTTTTCAAGAGCCTGCCGGAGAGGCCATTTCAGGAGTTGGTGAAGTACCATCCCGTTTCGCTCGCCGCTTATGCGCAGGATCAAATCGAATGGCAGGATTTGATTGTGCGCGCCGGTTTGCGTTGGGAATATTTTGATGCGCGCGCGAAGGTCGCCGGCGACTTGGAAAATCCCGCCAATGCTCTCGACATCAATGACGATGGCGTGCCGGATACCACGGCGGCAAAACCGACGAGCAAGAAAAATTTTCTGGCGCCGCGCCTGGGGGTTTCTTATCCGATCAGCACGCGAGCGGCGCTCTTTTTTGCCTATGGGCATTTTTATCAGTTCCCCGGCCTGGGCCAGATTTTCAATTTCTCCGACTATTCTCTGCTGAGCACCTTGCAAGCGGAAGTTTCGCGCTACGACGTCTTCGGCAATCCCGATCTCAAGCCCGAGCGCACGGTGCAGTATGAGATCGGCTACAAGCACGCAATCACCGAGAATCTCGGCCTGGATTTCAACATTTTCTACAAAGACATTCGCGATTTGTTGGGCGTCGAGTTCATTCAAACCTATACCCAAGCGGAATACGCGCGGCTTACCAACGTCGATTTCGGCAACGTGCTCGGTTATACGATCGCGCTGGATCAACGGCGCCTCGGCTGGGTGAGCGCCTCGTTGGATTACACCTGGCAACGTGCGGTGGGCAATTCCAGCGATCCCCGCGAAACCGCCACGCGCGCGCAAGCCGGTGAAGATGCGCGGCCACGGCAAGTGCCTTTCAATTGGGATCAACGCCACACCTTGAACGCCATCATTGCCATGGAGAAGCCGAATTCTTTCTCTCTCAGCACGGTAATTCGTTACGGCAGCGGCCAGCCCTATACGCCGACGATCTTTTCCTCATATACCACGGACTTGGAAGCCAATTCCGGGCGCAAATCCTCCGCCTTCATCGTGGACGTGCGTGCTGAAAAGTTCTTCACCGTTCTCAATCAAAAACTCAGTTTGTTTGCCCGCGGGTTCAATGTGCTCGATGCGCGTTTTTTCAACGGCTTTGTCTTTGCCAACACCGGCAGCCCATATTACTCCTTGACGCCTCTGACGGATCAAGCGACGTTGTTGAATCCCGATCGTTTCTATCCGCCGCGGCGTATCGAAGTGGGTTTGACGGTGGGATCGAGGTGATTGTGTTTATTGTGACCCGCTTCCCCCTCCAACTGTCCTCCCGAAGGGATCTTTTTGAGCGCGGGGAAGAGCGTCAAGACCGAGGATTTGTCCTCGGTGCTAAAAAGGATTCCGACTGAATGACAATGTTGAGGCGTTGTGCCAGTGCTAAAATAGATTCCTCTGAATGACATGTCCTTTCGTTTTGTCAAGGAGACACACGTTATGAATTTCAGACTTCTCGTAGGTATCACCAGCCTCGCTCTTTTTGCCGCCGCGCATGCGCAATTGCAACCCGTGGTGCCCAAAGACAAGCGCGGTCGCATCGATGCCGAGCGCAAAGGTTTTCACGACGCGGCCAACATTCGCACCGAGTTTTGGAATTTCGGCATGGTGGGCAATTATCCGCCCGATCCGATCGGCGTGGATCTCAGCGTGTTTCACTCCGCGGAAGTGCCCAAAGGCAGCGGCCTCAATTATTGCGACGGCATCACACCGTTCGTGCTCGCGAAAGTGCAAGAGGGCAACGGCAGAATCGCGCACATTATGGAAACCGGCTTTCGCGAACGCCAAGACACAAGCCCGTACACGAATCGCATCATGCGCTTCGAGCCGCGCCCGGATTTTTTTCGCGCCGATCCCGCGATTAACAAGGGCCGCTCATTGGCAGTGAGCAACGATCCGCGCACATGGCCGCTGGCTTGGCCTGATAAAGCGAACGATCCGGACGATCCCGGATGGAGCGGCAGTTGGAACGGCTACTTCGGCAAACGTCCGGCCGCGGATCAAGAAAGCTTCATGGTGATGGACGATGATTTCTACGACGCATGGAATTTTTATCCCGACAGCCGCGACAGCACGCGCCGCGGGCTGGGCTTGCGCATCGAAGTGCGCGGCTTCCAGTGGGCCAATCCGCAATCTTCGAATGTGATTTTTTGGCACTACGACATCACCAACGAAGGCACCACCGACTACAACGAGAACATCATTTTCGGTTTGTATATGGATTCCGGCGTGGGCGGCTCTTCGATTTCATGCGACGGCGTGGCCGAGTCCGATGACGACAACGCGTTTTATACCAAACGCGGCGATCTCAATCTCGTGTACACGTGGGACAAAGGCGGCCATGGAGATGCGTTGGGCACGAATTGCTACCCGACCGGCTATTTGGGCTATGGCTATTTGGAAACGCCGGGCAAACCATTCGACGGCAGCGATAACGACAATGACGGCATCATTGATGAAAAGCGCGACGGCGGGCCGGGGCAACTCATTACCGGGCAGGATAACATCAAAGCCTATTTCCTCGCGAATTATAACCCGGCGAATTTCGAGCGCGCCCACGGCACCATTGAAAGTCGCTCCGCGTATCGCGCCGGGCGTTGGTGGACCGGCGATGAAGATTTCGATTGGGTGGCGGAATTGCACGATACCGGCAGAGACGGCGTATTCGGGACGAAAGATACCGGCGAAGAGGACGGCATTCCCACCGAAGGCGAAACCAATTTCGACCGCACGGATTTGCACGAGTCCGATCAAATCGGCCTCACCGGTTTCAAGTTCAATCGCATTCGCGCCGGCGCGGGCAATCCCAACACCGATGTTGAAAATTTTGTTTTCTTCGATGACGGCAAGCAATGGCCGAAAAAATTATACGATCAGTTCACGGATCCCGATCCAGCGAAGCGTTTCGATCCGCCGCTGGCTTTGAACTATAACATCGGCTTCGTGTTCGCCTCCGGGCCGTTTACTTTGAAGGCCGGCAAGACCGAACGCTTCAGTCTCGCGCTCGCGTATGGCGCGGATTTGCAGGAATTGGAAAACACCGTGCAGATCGTGCAGCTCATCTACAATGCCAACTATCAATTCGCCGTGCCGCCGCCCATGCCGACGGTCACTGCCGAAGCGGGCGATGGCTACGTGCGCCTTTCGTGGGATGATCAAGCGGAGCGCGGTATCGATCCGGTCACGCTGGAAAATGATTTCGAAGGTTATCGCGTTTATCGCGCCACCGATCCGGAATTCCGCGATCCTAAAGTCATCAACACCGGGCGTGGCACCGGACCCCTCGGCAACGGTAAGCCCATTGCGCAGTTCGATTTGATCAACGCCAAAAAAGGCTTCTCGCCGCAAACCGTGGAAGGCATCGCGTATTATTTGGGCGGCAACAGCGGCCTGGCGCACACGTTCATCGACACGACGGTGACGAATGGCCAGCTTTATTATTACGCCGTGACCGCCTATGATTTCGGCTCGGACTCGCTGGGCTTTTATCCCTCCGAAAACGCCATTGCGGTTTCGCGCACGCCGCGCGGCGGAACGATTTTACCGAAGAACGTCGTGTCGGTGCGGCCGAATCCCAAAGTGAATGGCTTCACCAAAGCAACCGCGTCCAATGCCACACATGTTGCCGGCCGCGGCACCGGCACGGTTAACGTGCAAGTCGTCAACTCCACGCTCGTACCGGATAATCACACTTTCAATCTAAAATTTCGCACTTTGTTCGCGGACAGCGTGCGCGCACAGGTTTTTGATTTGATCGACCTCACCAGCGACGATACGCTTTTCAGCAATGGGTATGATTTGGATGGCAAGGGCAGCGGCTTGGTGGGCATGGGGTTGTTACCCATCGTCAGCACGCCGGAAAGTCTGAAGGTCAGTCCGCAGAGCAGCTTCACTTCGTCGAGCGCGACGAATGGACGCTTGAAAGTGACATATCGCAATCCGCTTTCCATCAACAGGAAACGCCCGGGCTTTCCGTATGACATGACCATCACGTTCAGCAATGTGCCGATCGACACCTCGCTGCGCGGGTTCGGCTTGCTGCGCTCGCGGCCTGCGAAGTTTCGCGTGCTCGCACACACGCCGGACAGCGACATGCGCATGAAGTTTTATTTTTTGGATAAAGACAACGACGGCACATTGAGCCTGCCATTCCCCGATGAATTCATCGATGTCGTCACCTATATCCCGAACGACACGCGCGCTTATGAAACTTGGCGCGTGGAATTGGACACCACCGGCCAGGCGCAACGCGGTACGTTGAAAGTACCAACCCTGGGAGACGATTATGAAGTGCAGCTGATCTATCCTTTCGAAAATGGCGAAGTCTATTCCTTCACCACCACCGGCGAGTTTGTCAATGCCGCGGCCGCGCAAACACTGGCCGCGCAAGAACCCTACGTCGTGCCGAATCCGTATGTCGGCCTCGCGAGTTTCGAAGCGGAGCGTTTCGCCGTTTCGGGGCGCGGAGAGAGAAGGATGGAGTTTCGCAATCTTCCGCAGAATAGCACCGTGCGTATTTTTACGGTACGCGGCGAGCTGGTGCAAACGCTGCAGCACGACGGCTCCGATTTCGGCTTCGTGGCGTGGGACCTGCGCACCAAAGACAATCTCGAGGTCGCGCCGGGCTTGTTCATCTATCATGTCGATGCCGGAACGCTGGGCACGCACATCGGGAAGTTTGCGATTATTAAGTGACAAGCGAGAACGCAGATTTCTAAGAAAAAGCTATGATCAAAGCAGATTTTTCTGAGGATCAAAGGGAGCCGTACATTCCATTTTTTTTCTGCGACATCTGCGGCCCAAGTGTTTTTGTGCAATGAATCAATTTGCTGAACGAAACTTCACAAGCACAGAGCAGGTGAATCATGAATACAAACAAAAAACTGAACCGTCTTCCGCTGATGTGCGCCGCGTTGCTTCTCGTTGCGTTCCGGTTCAGCTTCGCGCAGAGCAAAACCGGCACGACCGTCGCACAATTTTTGTTGATCGAGCCCAGTGCGCGCCTGGCAGCGATGGGCAATGCCGGCGTTGCCATGTATGACGAAATCGCTGCGGCTTATTTCAATCCCGGCGCCATCGCGCACCAAAGCGGCTACGGCGTGCAATTCGCCCACAGCCAGTGGCTCGCGGATATTTCCTACAACTACGCGGCCGCGGCATTGCAGGCAGGGGAACTGGGCAATATTTTTCTCAGCGTCACCTCGCTAAGCTCCGGCGAGATTGACGTGCGCACCGTCGAGCATCCGCTTGGCACCGGCGAGCGTTACACCGTCTCAAATCTTGCGCTCGGCCTCGGCTTCGGCAAACAAATCTCCGATCGTTTCTCCGTTGGTGTGCAATTGAACTATGTGCAAGAAACGATTTGGCACAGTTCACTTTCCACGTTTGCGTTGAATGTCGGAACCGTGTATCGGTTGTCTGAAAACGGATTGCGTCTAGGCGCGAGCATTTCGAACTTCGGCCTGCCGGCAAAATACGACGGCCGCGATCTGCGCATCATCTTCGATCGCGATCCGAGCAAATACGGCGACAACAGCAGTATTCCCGGTGAAGTATTCACGGACAATTATCCCCTGCCCGTGCTCTTTCGCGTCGGCTTGACTTATCCCGTGCGCCTCAGCGAGAACAACGTCGTCCATGTTGCGATGAATGCATTTCATCCGAGCGACAACACCGAGAGCATGAGCGTGGGCGCGGAATGGCTGCTGCTTAAAACGCTCGCGCTGCGCGGCGGCTATCAAAATTTATTTTTGGAAGATTCCGAAGTCGGCGTGACGTTGGGCGCGGGCTTGCAATTTGATCTCGAGGATTACGGCTTTTGCTTCGACTACGCCTGGGCCGATCACGGGAGATTGGAAAACACGCAGAGGTTTACATTGGGATTTAAGTTTTGATGAACCGCAAGTTGTAGCATTTCGAAATGACTCGTTGTGGCATTGTCATTCAGGAGGAAACTTTTTACGCGCCGGAGAGGCGGTCGTGTGCTTAAAAAGATTTCCCCTGAATGACAGCAACAGAGGCGTGCAGCGTAATTCGTTTTGTACTTCAAGTGGCAAGAAATACTTTTTCCTCACCTCTTGCGAGGATGCCAATGCGCACCCGCCGGCTCTTTATCTCGTTAATCATCTCCATGTTTCATTCCACATTCGCGCAGTCCGAGTACGACCACCACGTCGTCTTCGACAATAGCCTCACCGACCGCTCGTACTATTTTAGTCGTGGCTACGCCGTCGCACCGAGCACGCTGGAAATCGGCGAAGGCAAATTTCCGATTGAAGAGCAAAAATATTTCAGCGCGCCCAATGCGTTGCGTTTGCAATGGCGCTCGCACACCGGCGGCGATTGGCGCATGACGCTCGAAGTCGCCAATCGTTATGGCCAACGCTTTGAGTTCGAGGGCAACACGCTCTTTCTGCGCTGCTATTCCGAAACGGAGTTGTCGCTCGACGAGTCGCCACTCATTGGATTGCAGGATTCAAACGGCGCGGGTGTGCCGGATATCAAGCTGCTCACGTTGATCAAAACACTGCCCGCCAAGCAGTGGGTGCAAATCAAATTACCCTTCGCGGCTTTCAAGCCGCTCTTCAATAGCACCGATGAAAACAAATTTAACCCGCGCCAACTCGCGCGCATCTTTTTCGTGCAAGGCCTCGATGACGGCAAGGAGCACACACTTTATATCGACGACGTGCGTGTGGGCGATGATGTGCCCAATGTCAACCACGTGCCTGCAACTCCCACCGGCCTCAGCGCGGTC
>JABWAN010000196.1 GCA_013361015.1 Candidatus Zhuqueibacterota bacterium
TTGTAGAAATAGAGGCCGGAAGGCACGTTCCGCGCATCCCAAGTCACGTTGTGTTTGCCCGCAGCCAGCTTGCAGTTGACCAGCGTGGCCACGCTCTGGCCGAGAGCGTTGTAAATCTCGAGCTTCGTGTTGCAGGTTTTGGCCATCGAGAATTCGATGCTGGTCGAGGGATTAAACGGATTGGGATAGTTCTGCGCCAACTCATAATCCGCAACGACGCCGGTGCGATTTGAGGCCACCGAAGAAATGATGTCGCCGCGATCCCATCGCGCTTTCAAATCCGGATACCAATTTAGATCACCGGCAGGATAGCCGTTGGCAGCTCCGGTATAGGCCGCGGTCGTCGTGGGATAGGCGCAATCCAGCGTATCGGCAAAGTACTGCCACGGTCTGCGGTCATAATCATGCAGCGCGCGCACAAAAGTCGCCGTGCTCTTGGTTTTGTTTGCGCCCGCCGGGTCGCGATACCACCGCGCCATCCGCAACATCGGCTCCGGACGATTGTTCAACGTGATGCTCTCCTTTTTGAAAGCCTTCACCGAGTCCGCGCCCAGCTTGCGATTGACGTGATAGTTCAACTGCGGGCCTTCGCCCAAAACACCGGCGGAGGCGTATTGATCATAGAAAGCCTGCACCGCCGGCGATACGCTGTAGTAATTGCCGAAAACTTTCCATTGCGTGCTGTCATTCGGAACCGCAAGAAACCATGCGATGCGGCCCAAACCGTTGCGCGGATCAAGCTCGCCCGGCTCGCCAAATTCCGCTTGCCGCACGGCATCCGTATCCGCGCCCGCAATGTGATTGTCAATGAACAAATTGTTGGTGATAATCGCCTCGTCGCCCGTGAAGCCCAACGACACCATCGAGTGATACGACAGGCCGTTCACAACCGTGTTGTGATCAAAGCGAAAATACCGAATCGAAGCAACGCTTTGATAATGGCGCACAATCCGATCGTGAAAATTCACAAACGTGTTGTTGACCAGCACCAGCGAATCCAACGAGGTGTTGCGCAAATCCAGTGCGCGGCCCGCGCCCAAATTCGAGCGACCCAAATCGCCCATGTTCGAGAAGATGCTGTTGGTGATCTTCACCACCCGCGCTGCCGCGGTCTGCGCCACGCGGATGTGCTCCCCGCGCTCGTTCGTCAGAATGCACCCGTCGATGATCAAATCCACGCCCGGTACTGCGGTATCGATCAAGCGCGGCGGTATGTTGCCGATCTCCGTTGCCACGTCCTCATAAAATCCCACCAAGACCACATCCTTGAGAATGACGTCTTCCGCGCACACAAAATGCGCCGGCGGAAACGCGCCCGTGGTCGCATTGGTCACCAAGTAGATCACCGGCTTCAGGCCGGCTCCGGCTTCCGCACGTATCCGCAGAACGAAACCGTCGTTGCGAAGGTCGTCGTTCATGTAATAGGTGCCGTTTCTTTTTAGAACATAAACTCGGTCGGCAGGACGGCTGCCATCCGCGAGGATTTGTTCATTCAAAAAAGTTGTCCCATCACTGGAGGGGATCACCAAATCGCTTTGAGCGTAGGCAAAGGCTGGCAGGCAGAGCACAAGCGAAAATGCAAGCAACGCGTTTCGTAACCTCTTTTGGCACATGGTTACCTCCTTGCTCGTTAATTGGTGAATGGTTTGATGAAATTTCATTACAAAGTTATTCGCACTCCGAGATCGGCAGTCAAGCCATAGATTTCGCTCGTATTCAAGAGCTGCCAATTGTGCACGCGGTTGAGGTTGGAAGTCCCTTCTTTCAGATCGGTGAAATTGTTCACATTCATCAAAACGGAAATGTTGCGTGTAAGCTGTTGCTTCACGGCGAGATCCCAACGCGTGAACGCATCGACCAGGTTGTCGCTCCTGCCGTCGATGGAAAAAGATTGATTGTATTTGCCTTGATGAAAGACCGAGAGCCGCGCGGAAAGGCCGCCGATATCATACCCCAACGCAAAGTTGCCATAAAATTCCGGCTGGCCTTCCAGTTTCTGCTTGTTTTCCTCTCCCACATAGGTGGTGATTGCAATTGGCAAGGGCGGCACTCTGCGGGATTCGACGCGCACTCTTGGGACGTAGGTCTCGGACCGGATCACAGAAAAGTTGTAGCTCAACACAAAGTTCCGGAACAAACCGGGCAGGAATCTCAGATTGGCTTGATGCTCAAGCTCGAAGCCCCACACGCGGGTCGGTTTGGTGGAATTATACGGATAAGTCAAAACGTACTGCGCCGTGGCGAACGGATTGCGAATGCTAATGCCGAGGCTATCAAGATGTTGCTGCCCGGAAAACGGCAAGCCGTTGATGACATGAAACATGTCTTTCACATCTTTGTAGAAGGCGGAAACCGTGAACAGGCCGATGGTATTGCTGAACAGCGAGGTGCTGAGTTCATAATTCCAAGCTTTCGCAGCCTGCAATCCCGTATTGCCAATGATCATGGTGTTTCCGGGGAAAAAGGTGCTGGCGAATTTCAGATCGACGGTCGCCAACCGATGATTGAAGTCCGGCCGGGCCAGCGCTTTGTAGGCGGCGAGGCGGATATTCATAAACTCCCGGGGCCGCAGCGTCAAGTGGAAATTCGGCAGCCAAACGGTTTCGTCGTGCGCCGCGGTGGTATCGCGGATGGTGCCTTTGGGAACCGGAAATCCGGAAAGCGCTATGGGAGAATATTTGGAAGCATAATCGTTGTTCTCATTTTCCATGCGCACCCCGGCGATGAACGTGGCGACCTGTCCATAGTTGAAGGTGTTCATCACAAAGCCCGCGGACACTCTTTCGGCGATATCGTAGTTGCGCACCGTGGGCTCAAGATTGTTTTCGTATTCGGGATTTCTGCCCGCGGCGTCCGAGTAGCCATTCTTGTTGAGGTCCCACCATTGCCGAATGGCCTCGCGATTGATGAGTGGATAGAGGCGATACTTGCCGTACAAGTCGCGGTTGACCGGGGTCGCTTCGAGAAAGTTCGTTAACAAAATGCTGTTGCCGATCGTGGCTAAACTGGCGAAGCGCGAGCCTGTAAAATCTTTTCTAACGATCCCGCCGGAAGTGCGGGTGTATTGCGCGAAGGCTTCGATATAGTAGGGCGAGAATTGTTCGGTGAGAGAGCGGTCGCGCGACTTGTCGCGGTATTTGCCGCCGATTTTGAACTCACCGGAGAAACGGTTTCCCAACGTATATTCTCTGCCCAGATTGAGATACGCGGTTTTTTCGTTGTCGGTGTTGTCCTGGCCGCGGAAATACGCGCCATACAAGTAACTCCTGGCAAAATTGTTCACCGCCAGATCGTCGATAAGCTCCACCGGGCCTTTGAAATCTTCCGGCGGAAGATCGCGCATGCCGGAAAGAGGATTGCCTTGGGGATCCAGTGTCGAGGGTTCCGTAAATTGGATTTCGTAATCGAAGGGATATTGCGATTCGGAATTCGCATAGGACAGCCCCCAACGCGCGGACAGGCCGAACGCGCGGTTGTCGCCGCTTACGGCGCCGGTGAAGGTGCTGATCTCTTGCTCGCGATCGCGCGCGCTGTACAGCAACTGGTTGTCCGGATCCAGCGGATAGTTTCGTTCGTATTCGATGAAATCTCGCTTGGTGCGATTGTAGATACCGTTGAATCGGATCGAACCTCCTTCCGGCGTATCGAGATCAAAGAGCAGGCTTAGCCCGCCGCGATCCCGCAACTCATCGGTATAGTTCAGAGTGAAATCCGTGATGCCATAAGTCGTGCCGCTGCGAATGCCGCGCAGATCATAATCCAGATTGAGGTCTTCTTTGCTGCGGTTTCGTTTTTCGAGATTTCCGGACACTTGCACCCCGAAGATATCATTGAAGAATCTCTCGCCGTAGCGCAGAGCAAAATCATATTGATCATAGGTATTGCCCAGATCGTTATAAGAGCCTCTGGCATCCGCGCGCAGCAATCTCTCCGACGGCGCCTTTTTGGTAACGAGGTTTACGCTGCCGGCGATGGCATCTGCATCTTTGTCCGGCGTGAGGGCTTTGTACAATTCAATACCGGCTAAAGAACCTTGCGAGATGGTACTCAAATCCACCCCGCGCGCATTCGAGTCCGTTGCCGCTATTCTGACGCCGTCGACGGTGATGCTGGTAAACCTGTCGCTCAAGCCCCGCAATACGATCTTATTGGCTTCACCGCCGGAACGTCGCAACGAAACGCCGGGCAGGCGCCCGATGGCCTCGGCGGCATTGGCATCGGGCAACTCTTGAATTTTTTCTTCGGAAACGACATTGATAATGGTATTGGCCGTGCGTTGCTGGTTGATGGCTGCGGCCTGGCCAAAAGCCTGGCCGGTGACGATGACTTCTTCGCCTTGCAGAACATCTGCCTTCAAGCTCACGTTGAGGGCAAGGCTGCGATCATCTTCAACCTCCACGGCTACATCGCGCGTCACATAACCGATGTAAGAAATTCTGAGCGTATACTTCCCCGCCGGAATTCTTTCAATCCGATAGACGCCTTCCAAATTGGTCGCGCTGCCCAAGGCGGTGCCCATAAGATAAACGTTGGCGCCGACGAGCGGCGAATTGTCGAGCGAGTCGGTAACTACACCGCGCAGAGTTCCTTGCGCATGGGCGGCAATGGCAATCGACAAGAATAGAAGGGCGAACGTATTTCGCAAAGTGGTCTTCATGGTGGGTTCTTCTTTCTGCATGTTGTTTTCAACATCTACCAACGAAGTTACGGCGAGGAGCTCTGCAATTTCCGTATCGCGTTTTCTAATCTCTCCTTGCTGATGGGTTTTAGTAAATAATCGACGGCGCGATATTCCTGCGCGCGCGCCAAATACTGCGGGAAAGCCGTCACGACAATAATCTTGCAAGCGCTTCCCACTTGCTCCAAAACTTCAAAGCCGGAGCCTCCCGGCATTTGCACGTCCAAAAAAATGAGATCGGGTTGCAAAGACTGGGCAGCTTGCACGGCCTCGGCCAGGTTTGCAGCTTCCCCGACTACGTTAATGTCGGGATAGCCCTGCAACATGGTCTTCAATTCGGAACGAATAAGCCACTCATCATCGATGATGAGAGTTCTAATCGGGTTCATGCCGTCTTTCCCCTCTTCTTCCTAAATCTCGTGCTGAGAGTCTACGGTGGCTATTATTGGAGTTCGGGATTTGCATAAAGAAAATAGTACGGTGGGCATGGCGTAGCAACCCAGATCTTGTAAGCGGCAAACTGGCGATGTGAACGGCGAGTGTGGCCGGTAAAATCTGTTGATATACCGCGAAAAAGCTCTAAATTTCCTGCCGGGAAAACAGCCTAAGAAAGGATCAGAGCATGCCATCCGAACTCCTCCGCCGGCCCCTTCTCATTGAAAGAGTGGGGGAGAAAAACACCTTTCGCACTGAAAATCTTCTCTTGCAAAGAAAAGTGCTTTCTAAAGCCTCGCCCCTTCTCTCCCCCTTCTCTTCCCAAAAGAAGAGGGTCGAGGGAATCAGTTCCGAGGGAATTACAATGAAGCGCTTTATCGCCGGCGCCTGCAGCTTTTTTTCGGCGTTTCTCCTACTCTCCGCCCTTCTCCATGCGCAACAACACGATCTCAAATTCGAACATTTCTCCATTGATGATGGCCTCTCGCACAGCAAAGTCAATTGTATTTTTCAAGACAATCGCGGCTTCCTTTGGGTGGGCACGAATGAGGGCTTGAACAAATTCGACGGCTACGAGTTCACCGTCTTTCGTTGGCGGCCGGAGAATCCGAAGGGACTGTCGGCGCAGATCATTCGCGCGGTCGTGCAAGATCGTGACGGCAATCTTTGGATCGGCACTGAAGGCGATGGCGTCAATCTCTTCGAGCGCGATACGGAATCGTTTCGCCACTTCACTTCCGACTCGTCTTCCGAGATTCGCCTCAGTAGCCATGACGTCAATTCCATCTGCGAAGACACAGACGGCAACTTGTGGCTGGGCACGGGCAACGGCCTCGACCTTTTCGATCGCCGTAACCGCGCGGTACGCAATTATTTTCCCGCCCGGCTTGAAAACGCGCGGCCGCGCACAAAAATCGTGAACGTGGTTTATGAAGACCGGCAGCACAATTTGTGGGTGGGTACGCAAAACAGCGGTCTCTGGCTTTTTGATCGTGAGCAAGAAAGTTTTACCTGCTATGAGTACGACGAGCGCGATCCACGCAGTTTGGGCGACAACGATGTGCGCTCGCTTCATGAGGACACGCGCGGCAATTTGTGGATCGGCACCACCTTCGGCGGTTTGAATCTATTCGACCGTGAGAAAAAAACTTTTCAGCGCTTTTTCGCGGAGAAGAACGACGCAGAAGGCGCAACCATTAGAGCCATTCTCGATGACGGCCAGGGCAATTTATGGGTTGGCGACCGCGACGGCCTGCATTGCTTCGATCGCGACGCGCATCGCTTCAGCAATTATCGCCACGACCCCAACGACCCCTACAGCCTAAGCCATAATTCCGTGCAGTGCATTTTCAAGGACGCCAAAGGCGATCTGTGGATCGGAACGCGCGACGGTTTGAATTTCATCAACATGGACAAGAGCAATTTCAAACACTATCAAGCCAAGGCGCACGACCGGCGTTTCTTAAACAACAAAGTCGTCTATGCGCTGCTCGAAGATTCCGCGGTGCGGGGCAACCTGTGGATCGGTACGGAAGAGGGTGGATTGAATTATCTCGACCGTAAAAGAAACGAATTCACTTACTATAAACATGACAACCGCAATCCCGCGAGCTTGAGCGTCAACAATCTCAAAACTCTGCTCGAAGATCGCGACGGCAATCTGTGGATCGGCACGTTCCAAGGCGGCCTGAACTTCTTCGATCGCAAAACACAACGCTTTTCGCATTACTTGAATCGTCCGCACGATCCCACCAGCCTGGCGGGCAACGACGTGATGGCATTGCTGCAAGATCGCGACGGTGAAATTTGGGTGGGAACTTTTGAAAATGGCTTGGACATTTGGGACAAACCGGCGCGCCGTTTCCGCCATTTTTTTGCCGAACACAATCTGCCCAGTTATCGCACGATTACGGCGCTGCTGCAAGATCAACAAGGCCGCATTTGGATCGGCTCCAATCGCGGGCGTTTGGGCTGTTGGGATAAAGCGCAGCGCAAATTCAAAGAGTATCAGCTCCCCACCAGCAACATCGTTACCATCGCAATTCGAGCGCTGCTCGAAGACGAATCCGGCAATCTGTGGATTGGCACCACGGGCAGCGGCCTTTTATTCTTCGACGGCAAAGAAGAAACGTTCAAAGCCTTCACGATGCAGGAAGGCCTACCGAGCAACATCATCTACGGCATTTTGCGGGACGAGCAAAAGCAGCTTTGGTTGAGCAGCACGAACGGGCTTATCAAATTCGATCCGCGCACCGGCAAAGGCAAAACGTATTTCAAAGAGAACGGCCTGCAAAGCAATCAGTTTTGCTATAACGCGTTTTTAAAAACGCGCGACGGCGAAATGTTCTTCGGCGGCATTAACGGCATCACCGCTTTTTATCCGGAAAACATTCGCGACAACGCCTATGTGCCGCCGGTCGTCATCACGCACTTGAACGTTTTCAACCGGCCCGTCGAAATCGGCGGCGCGGAAAACCTTTTGCGCGCGCCGATCAGCGAGACCAAAGAGCTGACGCTGTCGTATCGCCATTCGGTATTCTCATTTGAATTTGCGGCGTTGAATTATGCCACCAGCTCGCAGAATCAATACGCCTACAAAATGGAGGGCTTCGATAAAGACTGGAATTGGGTGGGCAACCGGCGGCTGGCAACTTACACCAACTTGAACCCCGGGAATTACACCTTTCGCGTCAAAGCCGCCAACAATGATGGCGTATGGAACGAGGAAGGTGCGGCCCTCAAAATCACGATCACGCCGCCCTTCTGGCAAGCATGGTGGTTCAAGCTCTTGGGCGTGGCCGTGGTGTTATTGATCATCAAACATCTTTATGACTATCAAAAGCAAAAACGCAACGCGCTCGAAGCCAAAGCCCTGGCGAATCTCTCGCAGCTCAAACTGTTGCGCTATCAAATGAACCCGCACTTTCTGTTCAATGCGCACAATTCGATTCGTTCGATGATCCTGCTCGACAAGGAGCGCGC
>JABWAN010000197.1 GCA_013361015.1 Candidatus Zhuqueibacterota bacterium
GGACCAATTCTTCGTGTACGTTGCACCGCCCACGATGCGATGACGATTGCCGAATTCCGAGAAGCTCAACTCCGGCTTATTGGGATCGCCTTGCACGGGCTGATTCTGCCAAAGCACGCTTGCGATTTCCGTGGACTTCAGATTGTTCTTTGCTTGCGTGAAACTGTAGGACAGGCTGGTGTTGAGGCCGTTGTCAAAACTCTTACGCAATTGCGCCGTGACATTCACGTTGTAGCCTTCATCGGTGTTATCGATGACGTAAATGCCGGCGCCGCCATCCGGGTTCAACTCATTGTTGCCCGATCCGCCAAAATAGGGCCGTCCATCCGGAAGAAAACGAACCGGCTTCACCAAATCCGCGTTCCTCACGAAGACCGAATTCAGGTCTTTGCCGTAGATGAACTCGAGTGTGCCCAGCATATCCCAAAAGAGTTTCTTGTCAAATGCGAGATTGCTCGTCCACACTTGCGGCCATTTGAAATCAGGCGACATAGCGTTGAGGTCGAACGACTGCTGCAGAATCGCGTCGTCGGAGGTTTTAATTTGCTGCGCGCCCGCCGCGGGATAGAGGTTCGGATTTGCACCGGGATTCGAAACGTTGTTGCCGATCCACACGAACGGCACGCGGCCCGTGAAAATGCCCGTGCCACCGCGCACTTGCAGCGAGCGATCACCGCTCACATCCCAATTGAAACCGACGCGCGGCGAGAAAAGCAGCTTCGTGTCCGGCAATTTGCTTTGATCCACGGTTTCTTTTTGATCGTTCTCATCCAGCGCGTTTAGACCGCGTGAAAAAGGATTGTCCACGAGATCGGTAGAATAAATCGGCAAATCCACGCGCACGCCGTAAGTCAGGCTGAACTTTTTGGAAAGCAAATATTCATCCTGCGCATAGAACGCGAGTTGGCCGACGTCGATGTTCTCGCCTTTGAACGGGCCGCGGCCCACCATGCTTCGTAAGGGCAGAGCGCTGTCGGGATCGGTTTCAGCGAAGAAATCTTCCAATCTGAAAAACGTGCTGCCGTTTGGAACGCCGTCGCCTTCGAAATCAAGAAAGTAAGGCAGGAAGAAAACCCCGTGGCGGAAAATGTTGAAGGAGTTGAAGAAAGAGTAGCTCTCATATGTCGCGCCCAGCGTGAAGACATGCTTGCCGGAAAAAATGCTGAAGTTGTTGGTGATCTGCAGCACGTCTTGATCGAGAATATTGTGAATGGAGAACGGCTCGTGCCCGACTGTGGTGTAAGTCTTGCCTTCCTCGCCGATCTCGACTGTGGGAAACGGCTCGCTGAACGGCGCGCGGGAATCTCGGAAGCGGTTGTAGCTCGCGAAGAAACGATTGGCGAACTTGCTGGTTTGGCTGTTTAATTCCAGCGCGAACGAATGCAGGTCGTTGTTGATTTGATAGCCGGAATTTTGAAACGGCAGGCTGCTCTCGTTCGGGCCGCGGCCGGTGTTGTTGACGCTGAGCACAAACGGATGCGGCGGCAAATCGCGGCGCGCATCGAGTAGATTGTAGCGGAACGTGAGATTGTTTTTGTCGTTGATGTTCCAATCCAGTTTCACCAACAGCTTTTCGTTGTTGGTCTCGTGAATATAACCTTCATACGGACCGGTTTCGTAATTATAAACTTGTTTCATGCGCTGGCGGATTTGGTCCATTACCGAAGCGCGCACGCGCGACTCGCCGAATTTCACGGTGCCGTCGCGGTCGGCCACGAAATTCGAGCCGGGATCGTCGCGCCGTTCCAATTCCGCATTGACAAAGAAAAAGAGTTTGTTCTTCACCAACGGGCCGCTGGCCGTAATGCCGGATTGATTGAACGACAAATCCGGATTGGCAATCACGTCTTGCCCCCGCACCGAGTTGCCTAGCAAGCTCTCATTGCGCAAAAAACTATACGCAGAAAGCTTGAATTGATTCGTGCCGCTCTTCGTCACTGTGTTGATACCTGCGCCCGTGAACCCGCCTTGTCGCACATCAAACGGCGCCACGGAAACTTGCACTTGCTCCACCGCATCGAACGGCACCGGCTCGGCTCCGGTCTGGCCGCCCGGCGCGGGATCGTCCAAGCCGAATGGATTGTTGAAATACGAGCCGTCGAGCGAGATGTTATTGTACAGCCAGTTTCTGCCGCCGAAGCTGAAATTGCCGTCGCTGCGCGGGTCCAAGCGGGTCAAATCGCGCGTGCTGCGTTTCACCGAGGGCAGTTCCGCGACTTGTGTGGAAGTGATATAAGTCGCTGCGCCGGTGCGACCGCTGTTGAGCACGGCATCCTGCTCCGCCGTTACCTCGATGACACCGGTCGTCAAAATTTCTTCGATCAGTTTGAAATCCAGGCGAAGATTTTGGCCTAGGCCGATGAACACATTCTCCTGCGTTTGGGTTTTGTAACCAACGTGGCTGACGGTCACGGAGTATGGCCCGCCAATTTTCAAGTTCGGCAAATTGAATGCACCGCCGGTACGCACTGCGGTGCCATACTTCGTTCCGCTCGGTTGGTGCACCGCCACCACGTTCGCGCCGAGCAACGCGTCACCTTTACTGTCGGTGACGATACCGTTCATGGCCCCCGTAGTCACGCCTTGTGCAAACAGGCCCGAAGAGAGCAAAAACAAACTGAAACCGCAAAGCACCAGCCTGCGCGCCGCCTTGACGGCGTATGCTGAAGCCGTGTTCATGGAATCCTCCTTTTCTCCGTTTAGTTGCTGGAACAACGAGGGGATTTGGGGTACGAATAATTTGGAAAGGGCAACACAAATTGTCAAGCCATTTGTTTGCGGCACTGCAAAACCTCGGATACTCGCGGCTGTCATGTCAAGTGAGGCCTCGTCGTGTGGCGTTCGTTGGAGAAGAACACCTCTTTGTCGGAGCGGTCTTTTTTTGTAAGGCGCTTCGTCATCTCGCACTCCGCGGCCATATATCTCAGAGGGTATTTGAAAAGTCCGAGCATTCAACATTTCCCCCCTTGAGGGGGCCAGGGGGGTGTCGCTTGTTAGCGTAACGAATGCAAAGAGCGTCTTGAAGCGCGCTAAACGATGACGTATCGGCTCTGAATAGTGTCGCCGCGCTCAAGAACACCCCCCCCCGACCCCTCTCAACGGGGGAATTGCGAGGTCCTTCGTCCTTAGCTTAACACGTATGGGGCCGGGGGGATGAGTTTAGAAGCATGAAAATTACCGGTTCTATGTCGATTCGTGTGGGTAGAGCAAATCGTCATTCTCTCACTTGCGGCCGGTTGAAACACGCCAACGGCGTGGCAGAAGAAAGCCCAGGGTGCGCTTCGCGCTACCCCGGGCTATCTTATTCAGCGCCTTCGGCGCTGGCATGTTTGTCTCTTACCCACACAGAACAACATAGCACCGATTTTTGTATGCGGCCATTGCTTTTGCTTCATCCGCTTACAGTAGAATCCGCTTACAGAAAGCTTTTGAGTTGCGGCTTGCCCGCCTTGTGGAAACGGCCTTATTGCCCAAAAACAGCTTGACTTTTCGGGCATGAAGCCATACTTTTCGCGGCTTGAAAATCGGTGAAATAAATCATTTTCCAAATCGATAACTTAGAAAGCGAGAGCCCCTTCATGAAAAGAACGTTTCAACCGCACAATCGGAAACGCAAGGCCACGCACGGTTTCCGCGAGCGCATGAAATCCGCGGACGGTCGCAGAGTGCTCAGCAGCCGTCGCGCCAAAGGCAGAAAACGCCTCACGGTCAGTGACGAGAAGTAAGCAACAACGCTGCTTTCTGCCCAAGCACAAAATCCTGCGCGGTGAGCGGACCATCGAAAGAGTTTTCCGCGAAGGGACTTTTGTGCGGGGCAAATGGTTTGATGTGGTTTATCTCTGCCACGAGGATTTGGGCGAATTCACCCTCGCATTTGCAGCTACGCGCCGCGCGCGCCACGCCGTGGAGAGAAACCGCATCAAGCGCAGATTGCGGGAGGCGTTTCGTTTGGAGCAGATCGCGTTGCGGCCGCACTGTTGCGCCCTCGCGATCGGCAATACCAAAATTCTGCGAGCCGGTTTTCCGGAAGTGCGTGCCGAGATGAAACGGGTGTTTGCGCAGACGGGACTTTTGGAGGCCGGCGCGGAGGGTTGATTGACGTACTGCCGCGCACATGTCGAGTGAAGTTCAAATGAAGCATCTGTTGGTTTTTCTGATTCGAGTTTACCAAAAACTCATTTCGCCTCTCCTGCCACCCTCTTGCCGATTTTATCCTTCGTGTTCCGAGTATGCATGTCAGGCGATTCAAAAATACGGTGTGATGAAGGGAGCGTATTTGGCGGGGCGCCGCCTTTTGCGTTGCCATCCCTGGCATGCGCCGGGATATGATCCCGTACCCTAGTTTTCTTACTAATGTTTTCGGAAGATTAAGATGGAATTCGATAAAAAAACGATTTTTGCGTTCATTCTCATCGGCTTGATTTTGGTCGTCGTCAATACTGATTTCTATCAGCGCATGGTTTATGGCGATCGCCCCAAGTCTTCTCCGCCCGCCCCCGTCCAAACTTCGCCCGAGAAATTGCAGGGCGGAGAAAGTGGTTTGCCGGCCGGCGCGGGTGCGGCGTTATCTCCTCGCGCAGAAGTTTCAGCGCAACCCGAGGGTGGGGATTCTCTTTATATTGATACGACACCGGAAAAGGAGATTGTCGTTGAAACGCCGCTCTATCGCGGTGTGTTCTCCACGCGCGGCGGGGACATTAAGGAATGGACGATCAAGGGATTTGTCACCAGCCACAAAGAGCCATTGACGCTCATAAAAGACGGTGTCAGTAATCTTTCGGTGGCGTTGCCGACCGAGGAGGATACGCTCTACACCGGTGCAATGAATTTTGCATGCGCCGATAGTCTGCTGCAACTGGCCGCGGGCGAAACGCGCAACTTGGTGTTCGAGCGCGAGGTTGCGCCCGGCAAGTTCCTCCGCAAAACCTTTCAACTCTCCGGCGATGCGCACACGATCGGCTTAAAGCTTGAGATCGAGAATGCCAGGGATTTGATTGACGGCTATTACTATACGGTCGCGTGGCATTCCGGCTTGGCGAGCACGGAAAGGAACGTTAGCGATGAAATGTCGGACGCGAAAGCCTATTACTACATCAATGGTGAAGTCTTCGATTTCGACGTCAGTGACAACAGCGTAGATCGCAAAGAGGAGAAGGAGCGCGATATTGTTTGGGCTGCGATTCGGACGAAGTATTTCGCGCTTGCCCTCATTCCACGCACGACTCCTGCGCGTGGCGCTTTGTTTTCGGGCAGCACCGCTTTCCTGCCCGGCACGGATACGCGTCTCAAAAGTTATGGGATGGAACTGCAGATGCCGGTGGCGCGTCAAGGGAATACCGTGCAGGAATTCGAGTTGTACCTCGGCCCGCTCGCGCTCGATAAAGTCAAAGCGCTCGGCGTGAATTTGGAAGCGATTATGAATTGGGGCTGGGCGCCGGTGAAACCGTTTAGCCGCTTGGTGTTATGGGCGCTCGTGTGGTTGCATCAATTCGTTTCCAATTACGGCGTGGTCATCATCATCTTCTCGATCCTCGTCAAAGTGATTTTGCATCCGCTCACCAAGAAAAGCTATGAGTCGATGAAGCAGATGCAGGTTTTGCAACCCAAAATGACCGAGTTGCGCGAGAAGTACGGCAAGGATCCGCAGAAGATGAACACCGAGATGATGAAGCTTTACCAGGAGTATGGCGTCAATCCGCTCGGCGGGTGTTTGCCGATGGTATTGCAAATGCCCTTGCTCTATGCCTTGTTCATCGTCTTTCGCTCGACGATTGAATTTCGCCAGGCGCCGTTCTTTGGCTGGATCAATGATCTTTCCGCACCGGATTCGATTTTTATGCTGCCGTTCTCGATTCCCTTGTTCGGCAATTCCGTGAATGTCTTGCCGCTCATCATGGGCGTGACCATGTTCATTCAGCAAAAGATGTCGGTGACCGACCCGAAGCAGAAAGCCATGGTCTACATGATGCCGGTGCTATTCACCATGATGTTCAACAGCTTTCCCTCCGGCTTGAATTTGTACTACACACTCTTCAACGTGTTTAGCATTGTCCAGCAAAAGTACATCAGCAAAACGCCGGCAACGCTCGCGCCGCCGAAAAAGAAGCAGAGCAAGTTTAGCCTCGCGCAGATGCGGAAGCTGGGCGTGAACGCCGCGTTGTCGCGGAATCGCGCGCTCAAAAAGTAGTTTCTACTAATTTATTAGTAGAAGGGCGCGCGCGCCGGCTTCGCCGCTGCAAGTCGAGGCCCGGCGCGCTAGTCTGCGATTGATTATTCCAGTAGCCTTGCCCCGTCTCCCGCACCGTCGTTTCGTGCAGGGTGCGGGGCTATTTTGATTATGTCCCTCTCTGCTGACAACCTAACTATCGTCGCACTGGCCACGCCGCCGGGAAGAGGGAGCATTGCTTGTGTTCGCCTCTCCGGGCCGCAGGCTTTCTCCGCTGTGCGTGGTTTGCTGCCCCGCGACAAATCGGCCGAGAGTTTTCAAAGTAACCGTGTTGTCCTCACTTGGTTATATTCGCGCAGTGGCGAAAGGCTCGATCAAGTTACGCTGGTGCGCTATCAAAAGCCGCACTCATACACGGGCGAAGACGTCGTTGAGATTTTTTGCCACGGCGGCCGGCTCATTCCTAATCTTATTATCGAGCAATTGTGCGCGCAGGGCTGCCGGCTCGCGGAGCCGGGCGAGTTTACGCAACGCGCATTGCTGCATGGCAAGCTCGATCTCATTCAAGCCGAGGCCGTTGCCGATCTGGTTGAGGCAGAATCGCCGGCATATTTGCACCGTGCGCTCGCACACCTCGAAGGCGCATTCTCCCGACGGCTCGGCGCGTTGCGCGAACAACTTCTGCACGCATGTGCGCTGCTCGAACTCGGTTTGGATTTCAGCGAAGAAGATGTTGAGTTCGCCGATCGCGCGCAAATCCAACGCGAGTTGTTGCAACTCGATGAGTTGATCGCGCATTTGCTCAAAGGTTTCGCCCGCGGCCAGGCGTTGAAAGAAGGCTGGCGCATCGCCATCATCGGCAAGCCCAATGTCGGCAAGTCGAGTTTGATGAATGCGCTCTTGAAATATGATCGCGTCATTGTCAGCGCCATTCCCGGCACCACGCGCGACACCATTGACGAGCGCCTTTTCATCAACGGCCTGCTTTTTCGTTTGATCGACACCGCGGGCATTCGCGAGCACGCGCGCGATCTCGCGGGCGAGATTGAAAAAATCGGCATCGAACGTTCGCGCGCTGCGGCGCAAAACGCGGACGTAATTCTCTTCGTGACCGACGACTCCAAAGACGGCGACGAGGCAGATCGCATTCTTGCGCAAGAGTGTCTCGATCTAAAAAATAAAAACGGCCGCGGCGCGGTTATTCACACTAGAAATAAATCCGATCTGCCCGCAGCCGCAAAGCCTTTTTTGTTTGATAAAGAAACCGCGCATGCGATTCGTGTTTCAGCTTTGAGCGGCGCAGGCATTGATGCGCTTGAGCACGCAATTGCCGGGGCCGTGATGCCGCTCTCGAATTTGAGCGGCGCAGAAGTGCAGCACATCAATTTGCGGCAGAAGCTTTGTTTGGAACAAGCGCGCACGGCATTGTCCGGCGCGCTTTCGTCGTTGGAGAAAAACCTCTCCGCGGAATTTATCACGGTAGATTTGCGCGAGGTTATTCACCAACTCGGCGTGCTCGTCGGCGAAGTCACCACGGAAGATGTGCTCGGAGAAATTTTTTCGAAGTTTTGTATTGGGAAGTAGGAGCGCAAATGGATATTCGATTACTGACGGAAGAAGGATTAGAGTTCGAATGGGATGTGAACAAAGCAAAAGAAAATCTCAGAGCGCACCAAACGAGATTCGAGCATACGCATCATTAGTTCCCGCGAACCGACTAAACTTGAACGGAGAAAATATTATGAAGAAGGCAACGCCAAATAGCCGGCGGACATCAGCAAATAGTGATATGCTTCCCGAATACGATTTTAGCGGTGGCGTTCGTGGCAAACATTACAAAGCCTATCGCAGAGGACATACGGTAAAAATCCATCAAGCTGATGGAACGGTTTCTATTCATTACTTCAAGCCTGAAGAG